>DASSOY010000022.1 GCA_035700025.1 Bacillales bacterium
GGGAGGGATGAAACGTAAGCTCGAAATCATTCGCAGTCTCATGCACAATCCGCAGATTTTGTTTCTCGACGAACCGACGCAAGGGCTCGACGCTTCAAGCCGGTCCTCGCTCTGGCAATATTTGCAGCGAGTGCGCGAGCAAGAAAACATTACGATTTTCCTGACGACTCACTATTTGGAGGAAGCCGAAGGCGCTGACCGCGTATGCATGATCAATCATGGAAAAATCGCCATGCTCGGCACGCCGGAAGAAATCAAAAACCGATTGCTCGACAACAATTACATGCATTTGGATGCCGAAAACCGCGCCCAATTGAAAGCCGAGCTGCAGGCAATCGGTGCGGATTTCACCGAAACGAAACGCCATTTGAAAGTATTTTACGAAGGCAAAACGCCGCAAGCGCTGCTCGCCCGGTTGAAAACGCCGCTCACGCGGCTTGAAGTGCATCAACCGACGCTTGAAGAAGCGTATGTTGATCTCATTGAAAACAAGGAGAGGAGGGAAGCGATATGATGTCGACCGCTGCAAGAGAAATCAACGCCGTCACGGCGATCGCTTTCCGAGAGCTGTTTCGCACCATCAAACGCCCGGTGCTTCTCAGCTTCAGCATCATTTTTCCGATGATTTTCATCGGCATCCTCGGGGGCAGCATGTCGCAAAACCTCGGCCAAGGCCTCGGTTTCAACTTCATGCAATTCATTTTGATCGGCATGATCGTCAACTCGCTCTTCCAGGGAACGGTCACCGGCATCACGTCGCTCGTTCAGGAGCGCGATCAAAACCTTACGCAGGAGCTGTTCGTCTCGCCGATCTCACGCTATTCGATCATACTCGGCAAAATCATCGGCTCGAGCGCCTCGAGCCTCGTCATGCTCATCGGCATTTTGATCGTCGGACTCATACTACAAATCCCGTTCGGCGGCTGGGACATCGTCCGCCTCTTTCTCATCAGCCCGCTGTTCTGTCTCGTCGGCGGCTCGCTCGGCATGTTTTTCATCGGCTTCGTCACCGACAGCCGTGTCGCCGATTTCGGCTCGTTCCTGCTCATTATGCCGCAAATGTTTTTGTCCGGCGCGATTATTCCGATCAACCATTCGACCGGCATTCTCGCGTTCCTGGCGAAAATCATGCCGATGACGTACGCCATCGACCTCGCCCGTGCCGTATTTTACTGGGGCGAACCGACGTATGAGGTGATCGTGCTTCACAATCCGTGGCTCGACCTCATAGTCATGGCGGGATTCTTCCTCTTGTTTTCGCTCGTCGGCACGTTCTTCTTTACCCGTCAAGAAAAGAACCGGTAATCCAAATCATCTTGTTCAAGAAAGGTCGATCTGCGATGGCGAAAATCTTAATTGTCGATGATGACGCATATATTCGTGAGCTTGCCGGTTTATTTCTGCGCAACGAAGGTTTTGACATTTATGAGGCGGAAGACGGTATGCAAGCGTTGGACATTCTTGAATCGGTGAAAGTGGATATGGCGATTCTCGACGTGATGATGCCGAACATGGACGGCTGGGATTTGTGCCGCGAGCTTCGGGCATTTGACAGCGACATGCCGATTCTCATGCTGACGGCGAAAGGGGAGACCGCGCAAAAGATCAAAGGCTTCGAGCTCGGCACCGATGACTACATGGTGAAGCCGTTCGAACCGCTGGAACTCGCGGCGAGGACAAAAGCACTCTTGAAACGATACAAGATCGCGGTATCGCAGCAAGCGTCGGCAGGTAAGCTCACACTCAACCGTAAAAGTTACGAAGTTTACCACGGGGAAGAGAGCGTGACGATCCCTTTAAAAGAATTTGAGCTGTTGTTTTTCCTTGTCGCGAATGCCGGCAAAACGTTTTCTCGAGAACATTTGATCGAACATATATGGGGCTACGATTACGAAGGCGACGAGCGAACCGTCGACGTTCATATCAAAAGGCTTCGACAGCGGTTTCCTGAAACGGAAAGCGGCGTAACAATTCGTACGATTCGCGGGCTCGGCTACCGTCTCGAGGTGAACAGCCTATGAAGAAAACGACACGTTTTTTGAAACATGCTATGGGATTCGTCGCGATCTTTTTTGGTCTCGGCGTTTGTTGGCTGCTCGCCTATTTCATTACTGTATGGTTTTACGATTGGACAGGCACTGAGCCGCACGGATTACTCCGTCAATTGATCGGGTCTTTCCTCGGATTTTTCATTTTCGGCACGGCGATGTTCACGATTTCCAAGATCGGAAGATTTCGAGAAAAGCGGATGGCCATCTTCCATTCTCTGACTGACGCCCTTGCGCAAATTGCCAGGGGGAATTTTGACGTAGATCTCGGGCATATCATTGATCCCGAGAAACATCCAGACCATCCTTTCGGACAGCTTGTGACGAGCATTAACGAGTTGGCAGTGGATCTCGGCGAAATGGAAAACATGCGGCAGGAGTTTATCTCGAATGTTTCCCATGAAATTCAGTCCCCGCTCACATCGATCAGCGGTTTTGCGAAGGCGTTGCAAGACGACAACATCAGCAAGGAAGAACGGCTGCATTACTTGCAAATCATCGAGACTGAAAGCCGCAGACTGAGCAGGCTGAGCGAAAATCTATTGAAGTTGACGTCGCTTGAATCAGAGCATCACCCGTTTGAACGAAAAAGATATCGTTTGGACCGGCAGCTGCGCAATTTGATTTTGGCATGCGAACCGCAATGGACTGCGAAAAATCTCGAGCTGAACGTCTCTTTGGATCAAGTGGAAGTCGATGCCGATGAAGAGTTGCTCAGTCAAGTCTGGTTGAATTTGCTTCATAACAGTATAAAATTTACGCCGGAACACGGCAAGATCACGGTGTTTTTGCGAAAGGCGTACGGTCGAGCGTCGGTGTCCATTGTCGATACAGGCATCGGCATGAACGAAGAAGTAAAAACGCATATTTTCGAGCGTTTTTATAAGGCGGACAAGTCGCGGAAACGTGCGGGAGGCGGCAGCGGATTAGGGCTCGCGATCGTGAAGAAAATCATCGACATGCATGAGGGGTCGATTGAAGTGAACAGCGCACCAGATAAAGGTACGGAAGTGATCGTCACGATTTCTTGTGCACCGGCTGTCCAATCGTGACATGGACTGTCACGATTTACGGATATACTGAAGATAGGTTGAAAGGAGCGGGTTTGAAGTGACGCATGATGCGCGAAACTTTTACGAGTACCATGTTTGGGCCAATAAGCGCGTTTTCGCTAAGGTGAAAGAACTGCCGGAAAATACGTGGCGGGAAGAGATGCAAAGCGTATTCCCGACGATCGAAACCGCTTTGATTCATATTTATTCGACCGATGTCATGTGGCTCGCTGTCATGCGCGGCGATTCGATGGAGGAGATCCAAAAGGTGATCGCGAAGGCGAACGAGGAAACCGAAAACCTTTCGCTCACCGAGCTTGAAGAGAAGTATGAAGCCGCCGCCGAGCAATACCGGGCCTTTCTTGACGGAAAAGACGACCTCGATGAACCGGCGGAGCCGGTTCATCCCGCCTTCGGCAAACTGACGACGCGGCTTTCCGAACTCGTCCGCCACGTCGTCAATCACGGGACGTATCACCGCGGCAATATCACGGCCATGATGCGCCAGCTCGGACATGCCGGCGCATCAAGTGATTATGTGTATTTTTTGTATGAGCAACAGCTGTAAGCTCTCCGTCTAGGCGGAGAGCTCTTTTTGTTTATAAATGGTCAAAGAACTTGTTTGTCGGTGCAGTTAAAAAGAATCAATGTTTAAATTGGCATATAGGTAGTAAGTGTCGGGAGGAGACAATTTTTACAATGGGAAGAAAGCCATCAAAGCGCAGGCTGCACTGAAACTAAGTGCCCAGTGCGTTGCAAGCAAAATCGTTAGGTTAAATCTTATGCCTGTTTTTTTAATAGACGAATGTCCCGCTTGTTATCGTGTGTTTCTTGAACAAGAACTTCCATGGAACCCTCAATACATGCTAGTTTCCCTGTGTTCCGTTCAATTTTTTTAGTATTTACGGCAACCATTTCTTGGATGGACGTGACTTTTTGATTTAAGTGCGAAACCTTTTGGTCCAAAATTGAAATCTGCTCTTTAATACCCATAATCGCTTCGAATATTTGATCTGAATCCACTTCTTCCTTCATCTCCCATTTAAAATTTGTTTCTTTTATTTTAACATGGTCGATATCCATGGTACTAGAGTCTTTTCGTCCTCCTATTTTTCTCCGTTATGTTTCGTGTAAAAGTACAAAAACCAAACCGCATGATTTTGTTCATCAAGCGCGGCGCGGGCGAAGGCATGACGAATGTACGGATTTTGTGCGCGATCAGCGATTTCGTTGTAAAAATCGACTGTCTTTTGCTCGTCTTCGACGGCGAAGGCGAGGGCCCTGCAATAGTCTTGCGGACATTCCTCGACGATTTCCGGCTTCGGATCCTCCCCAGTCACCTGCCCGTACATTCTAGCAAAAGTCCGGTAATGCCGCATTTCGTCTTTGCGGATTTCCAATATCCGTTCTTTTTCTTTTTCATTGTTCGCCAACGCGGCGATTTTTTCATAACATTTGATGGCGCTGTACTGTCCATTGATCGCTTTCGCAAGGTCATCGATCAACCCGGCTTTCGGCTTTTGATTCATCATTGCACCTATGTTTTGGCTAATGTAAGGATTGACGTTCTGATTCATCACTGGATTCATATACGGATTTGCATAAGGGTTGACGTTCTGATTCATGTACGTGCCGTCGTAAGGGTTTGCATGTTGCGTCAGCGGTGCATATGGTTGAGCGTATGGACTGATATTTTGATTCATTAAATCCCCCTCCAAGGAACAGATCTCTAACAATTTATGTGCAGCTGCCCAATCATGTGAGAGAAATAAACAGATGTTGCGCCTAGCTGCTCATCCAAACGATAACAATGAATGCCCTCATTCCTCTTCTTCAAACAACCGCATCCGGTAAGCATTCATCGCCGTTTCCCCGAGATGGTCGAGAAAACGATAGTTGGCAAATGCGCCGACGATCGCTCCAAAGCCTGGAATGAGTTGAAGCAGTTTCGCGAGGTCGATGTAATCGCGGTATTCCTGCTGCAGCTTTCGCCAGTCGACGTCTGAAAGCGTTTCATATCCCTTGATCGTTTCGTTCCAATTTTTCATTTGCAAAAACGTATCCCGCCGTTTTTCGTCGCTGGAAAAGGCGACTTGAAAGATGTATAAAATGTACAAGCGTTCGTGAAAGTCTTTCACGTCATAGCCGTACAAGCTTGCCGTGTCGAACAAAAATTTCATTTTGATCGACAACAACAGCGGAAAATCCGCCAGCCCCCATAAGAATCCCCCGGCACCTGTGCCCGCGCCTTCGGCTGCGGCCATCTGCTTATAGCGCTTCACTTTATTCCGCACCAATGCCTCTCGTTCCTCGAACGGCATTTCCTCAACAGGACTGCGCTTCGTCGTCCATTTCGAGCCGAACAGCACGGTTTGCACCATGCTTTTGATCGACTCGGTGACGACTTGATGCACGCGCTCGGGAATTTTTGCGTTGATTTTATTTTGCACCGCTTTCCCGACCTTCGAAAACGCGGTGTCCTTCGTTTTCATCATTTCTTGCTGCCACGCGAGGCAGGCTTCTTTCGCTTTCTCCATTTCATTCACCTCTGTCATTCTTTACGATTTCCGCCAGGCGGAAGTTTCACTCGCATCTACGACTCTAGTCCGAACCAAATTACAGCCGCAGCTTCTTATCGCTTTTTCCGTTTTCTTTTATGATGAAACCAAATCGAGAGGAGCTGAACGTATGACTCATTTATTTGTAAAAATTTTTGCGGGCTTGTCCGCGCTTTTTGCCGGTTGTGTCTTGGTGCAAATTTTTTTCGCAGGCCTCGCCGTTTTCGGCCAGCCGACGGCCTGGCTTTACCACACGACTTTCATTCATTTCTTCGAAATGATCCCGGTGTTGATGCTCATTTGCGCATTCATTGCTCGACTCCCCGGCCGCTTGCGCTGGATGTCCGTCGTGTTGATCGCGCTCATTTTCGTGCAGTATTTGACAGCGAACCTCGCTTCGACAGCACATTGGATCGGCGCGTTGCATCCGATCATCGCTTTCATGGTGCTCGGCGCGTCACTGAATGTCACGCAGCAATCGATTCGCGCAGCATGGGGGAAATCCTCCTGATGCCCGCTCGGCGGTCTCGACAAAGTTACGACTGCGGTCTGAATGAAAAACCCGTCCGCGGTGCGTTTTGCGAACGCGAAAATCGTTTTAAGCTGTAAATAACAACACGAAAGGGGGTCAATCACGGATGAATGGAAAAACCTTGGCCGGCATCGTCCTCGTCGCCATCGGCGGCATGATGCTGCTCGGTATGCTCGGTATTCACGTCGGCGGCTTGTTTCACTTTATCATCGCCGGCATCCTCATTTATTTCGGCATCAAGAAATTAAAGGAACATCATCAAGTGTCGGGCATCATCTTGCTCGTCATCGGCATCCTGTTTCTCGCCGGTGCGATACCGTTCCTGTTCGGTACGCTGATCGCTGTCGTCTGTATATTCTTCGGATGGCGGTTGATGAAACGGAACAGCTTTCACGGCGAACCGGCTCACGCTTATTGTTCGCCGCGTTATACACATGAGAAAGCGAACGACATCGACTTTGATAGTGATTTTGACAAAGAATGGAACGACATCATGAATCGCAAAAACGATAAGGAAGAAAATTAAGGAGGGCATCTGAAAATGGTGTTAAAAAGAATCGGAGACATGATCAGCGCGTCGCTTCACGAAGGACTCGACCAAATCGAAAACCCGCGCGTCATGCTCAATCAATACTTGCGTGAAATGGAACATGAAATCGCGAAAGCGAAACAGGCGATCGTCAAGCAGCAAATGCTGGAAAGAAATTTCGAGACGAAAATGAAGGATTCCAAGGAAGCCGCGACGAAACGTAAGAAACAGGCCGAATTGGCGTTTGATGCGGGCGAGGAAGATTTGGCGCGCGCGGCGCTTTCAGAAATGAAACATTACGAGGCGAAAGCCGGGCATTACGAAGGGCTGTATGAAAAAGCGACCGGGCAGGTCGCGGAGCTTAGAGCGCAATTGAGCAAGCTCGAAGAGCGTTACGATACGTTAAAGGATAAAAAGTATGCGCTGATCGCGAGAGCGAATGCGGCGAAAGCGAAGGAGCACATTCAGGCTTCATTGTACCGCGTCGATTCGGACGGCGCGTTCCGGGAATTCCAGCGCCTCGAGGACCGAATCGTAGAGATGGAAATGAAGGCGGACATGTGGACGGCGGGACGGAGCGGAGCGACGCGGGAGCGGAAGCTTGTGCACCTCGAATATGCTGAAGAGGCGGAGAAGGAACTGGAAAAACTGCGTGAGCGGAAAAGCGAGCGGAGCGAGGATGCGGAACGGACGCCGTAAGGCGTCCGGGTTTTCCGGATAAGGGGTGGAAGGAAATGAAGAAAATCGTCGGAATCGTGTTTATTTTAATTGGGATTTATATATTGAGCCACATCATGCTGAACGGGTGGTCCGGTTGGAGCGGCTGGAACGGCTGGCATGGTCGGTCAGAAGCGGCCGATTCGCAGTCGGCGGAGGTGGCGGGCGTGCACACGATATCCGTGAATGCGGCGGCGGGAAACGTTGAGATCATTCCGGTCGATAAACAGGAATTGTCGGCGGAATTGCACGGAGACGGGACGTTGAAGGTCGAGCGCAGCGGCAATGAAATCGAAGTGACCGTCGAACGCGACGGATGGTGGTGGCTGCCGTTCGAAAAGGATAATGAATTGCAAGTGTATGTGCCGGAAGATTACAATCGAAACATGGACATCGACTTTCATTTCGGTCATTTCGCCTTCGACGGCAAAGGCATGGACTTGAACGAGTTTCAGATAAAAATGAGCGCCGGCGACGCGACGGTGAAAAACTTGCATGTCGGCCGATTCGAGGAAGAAAGCTCGGCCGGGCGGATAACGATCGCGAATGTGCAAGCCGACGAAGCATCGTTCGACGTGAACGCCGGCGAAGTGGAGTTGTCGGACTATGAAGGCGGTTTTGAAGTCGACTTGGCCGCCGGCCGATTCGAAGCCGATGTTAACCGTCTTACGGGAGACGTTGACATCGACCTGAGCGCCGGCGAGGTTGAATTGGATTTGCCTGACAAGGCAGATTTTCGCTTGAAGACGGATGTCAACGCCGGCGATTTTATCAACGACTTCGG
Organism: Bacillales bacterium; assembly: GCA_035700025.1. Lineage (NCBI taxonomy): Bacteria > Bacillati > Bacillota > Bacilli > Caryophanales > Caryophanales bacterium. Next base: position 8,221 of record DASSOY010000022.1, read on the forward strand.
CGGCCGTTCCGGAGGAACCTACGGGGAAGGCGCGCATACGGTGACGATTGATATTTCCGCGGGCCGCGCGCATTTGAAATAGAGAGAATATGGAAGGAGGCGGACGCTTTGCGCCTGTTATGGAACCGGCTGATCGGGTTTCTCGTCGTTTTTATCGGCATCAGCATATGCGTGAACATCATTGGCATCAGCACGAGCTTTCTTGGGCCGCTGTTTTTGTTCGGCCTCGGGGTCATTTTTTTTAAACATGTGCATTTTTCAGTCGGATTGGTGCTGATTGGCCTCGCGCTTATGACTTTGTTCACTCATGTTTTTCATATCAATGTCGGCGGCTTGATCGTCGCGGTTTTCTTTTTGTATGTCGGCTATCGGCTCTTGACCGGGAAGGACATGCCTTTCAAGAGGGCACGGGACCGTCAGCGCGAAAAACAAGGGCCATGCGGGTGGAAACAAAAACGGAAGCCGAATGAAACCGAGGGGAAACCGAAACCGTCGGCAGAAAAAGATTGGATCGACGAAGAGATTGAACATTTGCGCGAAGAGGGCGATTCCTCGGCGAGCGGCACCCGTATGAAACCGCCGCGGTTTCGCAACTCGCTCATCGGCGATACGCATTTGCTCAGCGACCGGTTTGAGCTTGAAGATTTCAACGCGGCGAATGGCATCGGCGACGTGAAAATCGATCTCTCGAAGGCGATCATTCCCGAAGGCGAAAGCACGATCGCGATCAGCGGACTCATCGGCGACGTCGACATTTACATTCCATCGGATCTTGAAGTTTCGGTGGCGGGCTCGATCATTTTCGGGGATCTCGAAGTGCTCGGCCATCGGCAAGGCGGGTTCAACCGGCAAATGAACGTAACGACCAAACGGTATGAACAGGCAGCGCGCAAAGTGAAAATTTCCGTTTCCGTATTGATCGGCGACGTCGACGTGAGGCGCATATGAGCAAGCAGAAGCTGCTCAGCATTCAATGGCGGTTTTCCGGCTACATGGTTTGGATCGCCTCGTTTGTCGCGCTAGCCGAGTTAACCGTGGTGCTGCTTTATTTTCGTCTTGATTTTCGTGCCCTGCTTGTCAGCATTTGGTGGAACATCCCGTTAATTGTTGCGATTCTTGCCGGGGTAGTGCTTGTGGCGGCCTTTTCCGGTTACGTGTTCGGAAATATGATCAAAAAACGGCTTGAACGGCTCGTCGATGCGATCTTAACGTTTGAACGCGGGAATTTCGCCCATCGCCTCGAACCGCTTGGGGAAGATGAGATCGGCTGGATGGCGGATCATTTGAACGAGATGGCGGCGCGCGTGCAAAAGCAAGTCGCGTCGCTGCAAAAGTTGTCAACGGAAAAAGCGGAGTGGCGCGAGCAGCTGAAACAGGCGGCCGTATCGGAAGAGCGGCAGCGGCTCGCGCGCGAGCTGCACGATGCGGTGAGTCAGCAGCTGTTTGCGATTTCGATGATGACGTCGGCGTTGCGGGAGAATTTGACGGCGGTGGACGAGTCGACGAAGCAGCAAATCGCGACAGTGGAGAAGATGGCCGGGGACGCGCAGAGCGAGATGCGGGCGCTGCTGTTGCATTTGCGGCCGGCGACGCTGGAAGGGAAAGGCTTGGAGGAAGGGATCGAAGATTTGCTGCAGGAACTGCAGGCGAAACAGCCGCTCGACATTCGCTGGGAGATGGCGGACGTGCCGGAAATGCCGAAAGGCATTGAGGATCAGTTGTTCCGCATCGTGCAAGAGGCGATGTCGAACGTGTTTCGGCATTCGAAGGCGAGCTCGGTGACGGTTCGGCTCGGCGGGACGGGCAACAAGGAAATTACGCTGCGCATCGTCGACAATGGGCGCGGCTTTGACATGGAGGCGCGGCCGAAATCGTCGTCGTACGGGCTGCAGTCCATCCAGGAGCGGGCGGCCGAAATCGGCGGTGTCGCCGAGATCATTTCGTTCCCGGGCAAAGGCACGCAAATTGTTGTGAAAGTGCCGATTGTCGACGAGAACGAGCAGAAGGAGCGGAAGCCATGATACGCGTATTGCTGGTCGATGACCATGAAATGGTGAGAATGGGGCTCGCGGCGTATTTGCAATCGCAGCCCGATATTGAAATTGTCGGCGAAGCCGCCGACGGGTCGGAAGGGGTGCGAATGGCGTTGGCGTGCAAGCCGGACGTCATCTTGATGGACCTCGTCATGGAAGGCATGGACGGCGTTGCGGCAACGCGCGCGATTTGCGAGCAGCTGGACGATGCGAAAGTGATCGTCTTGACGAGCTTCATCGATGACGACAAAGTCGTCCCGGTCATTGAAGCGGGCGCGCTCAGTTATTTGCTGAAGACGTCGCGTGCCCAAGAGATAGCGGCTGCAATTCGCGCGGCGAGCCGCGGGGAGTCGGTGCTCGAGTCGAAGGTGACGGGCAAGGTGCTGTCGAACATGCGGCGCGCCGGGGAGGCGAAGCCGCATGAGCAGCTGACGGCGCGGGAGCTTGAGATTTTGCGGCTGATTGCTGATGGAAAGACGAACCAAGAGATCGCCGACGAGCTGTTCATCGCTGTAAAGACGGTGAAGACGCATATCACGAATATTTTCTCGAAACTCGGTGTCGAAGACCGCACACAGGCCGCGATTTACGCGCACCGCAACGGCCTCGTCCCTTGAAAAACATCCTCTTGTGATGAAGAGGATGTTTTTTCGTTGTAGCGTAAAGAGCTGGAAACGTTTTTGAGGATTTTCGGTCATTTCGAATGAGAACGGCGCTCTCGCCAAAAGCTAAGCGAGAGGTGAACAAAAGATGAAACCGTTTATGCCGAAACTGATCTACGTCGAGCCGCGCGCGCTTGAGTACCCGCTCGGCCGCGAGCTCGTTGATAAATTTACGAAAATGGGATTGGAAATCCGCGAAACGACGTCGCACAACCAAGTACGGAACATTCCCGGAGAAAATGAGTTTCAAAAGTATCGCAACGCGAAGGCGACGCTGGCGATCGGTGTACGGAAGACGTTGAAGTTCGATACGTCGAAACCGTCGGCGGAGTATGCGATTCCGCTTGCGACCGGCTGCATGGGGCACTGCCATTATTGTTACTTGCAAACGACCCTCGGCGCCAAACCGTACATTCGCACGTACGTGAATTTGGATGAAATTTTTAACCAAGCTTCTCAATATATTAAGGAAAGGAGCCCGGAAATCACCCGCTTTGAAGCGTCTTGTACTTCCGATATCGTTGGGATTGATCATTTGACCCATTCGCTGTACAAAGCGATTGAATTCATTGGGCAGACGGAACACGGACGTCTTCGTTTCACGACGAAATATGACCATGTCGAGCATTTGCTCGACGCCGAACATAACGGGAAAACGCGGTTTCGGTACAGTGTCAATTCCGAGTATATGGGCAAATATTTCGAGCCGGGCACATCGAAAATGAGCGAACGGATTGCGGCAGCGGTCAAAGTGGCGGAAGCCGGTTACCCGCTCGGTTTTGTTGTCGCTCCGCTGTACCGGCACGAAGGATGGCAGGAGGGCTACGAGCAACTTTTTCATCAATTGGACGAGGCGGTACCGGTGAAAGCTCGAGAAAATTTGACGTTTGAGCTGATCCAGCATCGGTTTACAAAGCCTGCGAAGCGGGTAATTGAAAAGCGATATCCGAAATCAAAGCTGGAAATGAACGAAGAGAAGCGGCGTTACAAATGGGGCCGTTACGGCATCGGAAAGTACGTATATCCGAAGGATGAGGAAGAGGAGCTGAGAGAGACGATCGAATCTTATATCACGCGCTATTTCCCAGAAGCATCCATCGATTATTTCACTTAAGCGGGGGAATGCGTGTGTAACTGAGGTTGTCAAAAGCATTTTGGCAGCCTTTTTTTAGTCGGAAAAAATGGGGGGATTGCCATGTTCTCGTCGTTGAAAAAATTCGTGATCGGCCGGCCGCTGAAGACGGAACACTTGAAAGACGAAAAACTTGCGAAGTGGAAGGCGCTGCCGATCTTATCGTCGGACGCGCTTTCATCCGTTGCCTACGGGCCCGAGCAAATTGTCACTGTTCTCGCCTCCGTTGGCGCTGCCGCGCTCTGGTTTTCACTGCCGATCGTCGGCGTCATCATTTTTTTATTGCTCATTCTCGTCTTGTCTTACCGGCAAGTCATTTTCGAATATCCCGACGGCGGGGGCGCCTACATCGTTTCGTCCGACAACCTCGGCAAATTCGGCGGCCTGACGGCCGGCGCCGCATTGCTGGTCGACTATATTTTAACCGTTGCCGTCAGTGCTTCTTCGGGCGTCGCCGCGATTACATCCGCTTTCCCTGGCTTGCGCCCGCATCACGTCACCATTGCCGTCTTTTTCGTCTTGCTCATCATGGTTTTGAACTTGCGCGGCGTGCGCGAGTCCGGATGGATTTTTTCCTTTCCGACGTACTTGTTCATCATCGGTGTCTTGGCGCTCGTTGCTGCTGGTGTCGTCAGCTTGTTGACCCATGGCTTGCCAAAAAACGTTCCGCCGGTTACGAACCATTTGCCGGAAGGGTTGACATTGTTTTTGCTCATGCGTGCTTTTTCTTCCGGATGTTCATCGGTCACCGGTATCGAAGCGATTTCGAATGCGACGCCGAACTTTGAAAAGCCGGTTAAGAAAAATGCTGCTGCGACGTTGCTTGCCCTTGGTTTTTTGCTGGCGGTTTTATTGTCTGGGGTGACGACGCTCGCGTATCTTTTTCATACAGTTCCAGAGCATGCCACGGTGCTTTCTGAACTCGCCAAGCAAGTGTTTGGACAATCGTTCATGTATTATTACGTTCAAGGCGCAACCGTGCTCATTTTGTTGTTGGCGTGCAATACGAGCTTCTCGGCGTTTCCGATTCTCGCTTCGATGATGGCGAAAGATAAATTTTTGCCAAGGATGTTCACGGTTCGTGGAGACCGCTTAAATTATTCCAATGGGATTATTTTTCTCGCGATGGCCGCGATCGTTTTGGTTGTCGCCTTCGGCGGGAGCGTCGACCAACTCATTCCGTTGTATGCCATCGGCGTTTTTTTGTCGTTTACGCTCGCTCAAGTGGGGCTCGTGCGCCGTTGGTTGAAGAAAAAACCGAAAGGCTGGCGGAAGAAGTTCGTGATCAACGCGTTCGGAGCGGTGATGACCTTCTTTGTGCTGATGATCTTCGCTGTCACGAAATTTTCCGAAGGGGCATGGATTGTCGTGTTTCTCATTCCAACACTCATCGTCATCTTGAACCAGATTCGCAGCCATTTTGATGCCGTTGGCGAGGCGTTGAAAATCGACATTGAAGAGGATAAGACAGAGACGGTGAAACACCGGATCATCATTCCGGTCGGCGGGATCAGCAAGGTTGTGCAAAATACGATGAGCTATGCGAAGTCGCTTGAAGGAGAAGCGGTCGCGCTGTACATCGGCTTTACGCAAGAAGCCGCGGAGCGGATGGAGAAAGAATGGGAAGCGTGGGGGCCGGGAATTCGGCTTGTGACGACGGTGTCGCGGTACCGGAGTATCATCGATCCGCTGTTTCGTTTCATCGATCATCTTGAGGAAGAGGAAGGACGGCTGCGGGTAACCGTGCTCGTACCGGAAGTGATCACGAAACGATGGTGGCAAAAAGCACTGCATAACCAAACGGCGATGATGATTCGCTTGAAACTGTTGTTTCGAAAAGACGTGGTTGTCGCGACCGTCCCGTTTCATTTGGATCGTTGATAAAATTTGTTTGGCGGTTCGCGTGGTGAGCCTGGCGCTAACGGACATGAGATCTTCTTAGAAGTGAAATACGAGCGTTTGAAAAATGTAACGGACATCAGATCCTCTTAGCGGCAGAAATTTTGTGAAAAGGAAGATAAAAAGTGCGCTAAGGTGACGAGATGTCCGTTAGAATAAATATGTCGTAAAACGGGTGCGCTAAGAGGACGAGATGTCCGTTAGAACTTTCCGGCCAGCGGCCGAAAAACCTGCTCACCACCCAGGATCGTGATCCCAACTCGTTTTCTTGCCGATTTGTAAAGCGTCATGGATCAGCTTGCGCGATTGTTGGTCGCGCAAGATCTCCTCTCGGAGTTTCTCCATGTCGTATTCCTGCGCAATCCGCTCCAGAAAAGCATCCACCTGCTCGCGATACTCGGGCTGCCGAGCGAGATTATGTAACTCATGCGGATCTTTCTCCAAGTCGAACAACAGCGGCTCGCAC
>DASSOY010000023.1 GCA_035700025.1 Bacillales bacterium
CGTCGCTCGTCCTTTCCAATATGTAAAACCCGTGCGCCTCAATCGTTCCCAACAAGGTCACGTTCGGCGTGCCGTCCGCCGTCGCCAACCTCCAGCCGTCCACGCTCACGTCGCGGTCCGTCGGATTGTACAACTCCACCCACTCGTCGTTGTAACTCGTCGTCGTCCCCATCCACGCAATCTCGTTGATCACCACGTGGCTGGCCGTTTGTGCGTTCGCTTGATGTCCCGGCAGCGCAACCGCAGCCATTGCCAGCAACACTAGCGCGGACATGCCTGCCTTTTTCAGTAATCTCATAGATGTCTTCCTTTCCCTAACGAAATTGGCACACTTGGTGATTATAACAAGGTTCATTTGGCGGGAGGTGAAAATCATAGGAAATGAGTCTATCGATCTAGGGCGAACTTGCGGCGAACGGAATGGTTCGATCGTAACGATGATCGCGATGGTCGTCGGATTGTTCGTTTTCGCCTTCGTTTGCCGGATGAATAATTGGCCGCGCCTGACTTTTGCCACTGATAGCGTTGCATGAAGGGACATTCCTGACGAAGGGTTTTAATTTTTTCAGCTTTTTCATGGGGTCACCTTTTTCGATCAATGCGGGTCACGAACACGCCAAACCCGAGCGTGTCCCTGCCCCATCGATAATACGTTCGTTTCCACGAACGTATCATCTCCCGTATCTCCTCCGCATCCGGATGCGCCTGCACATCATCCTCCACCGACTTCGCGTACCGCTACTCGAACGCGTCCCCCTCATCCTCGCTCGCCGTAAACGTCCAAAGCGGGACGAGTCCTGCGTCCTTCCGCTCGCTGTTTGCCGCCTTCAAGATGCGGCTCGTACAGCTCAACGGCGGTCGCCGTCACGTCGAACTTCTCGACGAACTGGATCGGAATCTCGCAATTGCCGGCGCCGATATCGAAAATTTTCTCCCCCGGCTTTAAGTTGAGCTGATCCAGCAGACGCTGCCACTTTTCCCGGCTGATCGGCTTGTTAAAGTCGTGATTTCTCGTTGCAATCGCTGAGTATTTGTTTCGGTCCATCGTACGCTCTTTTTTGTGAGTGGTTTTTCGTTTCGGGTGCGCCATTCGTATAGACGTTCATAACTACTCAGTTCCTTTGGGCGATTTGCTTTCAGTTTAACGGGGCTTTCGGTTGGCTGCAACTTGTAACGGACATTGGGTCACCTTAACCGGGGAAAACCATGCCTTGAAAAATGTAACGGACATCTGATCCCCTTAGAAGAGAAAATCACATGCCGCGAACAGTAAAAATCGCGCTAAGAGGATTGTATGTCCGTTAGAATTCAAACTCACACAAAATCGACCGCTAAGAGGACGAGATGTCCGTTAGCGGGCTAAACGTTATAATAAGATTACTATGAGCGAACGGAGGAATCGCGATGTGGAAAAAATCGTTGGCCGCCTGCCTCAGCTTGTTATTCGTATTGTTTGTCTTCGTCGGGTTTACAACCTATCCGACCGGCATCCTTGCGGCTTTTGACCGAGGGACACAGGCGAGAGCAGTCGTTGCGAAAACGCAAACGCTGTCTATGAATCTTCTTCCCCAGCAACAGAGCACAGTCCTCGTCTCTTTTAAAGACTTACAAGTTGCCCGCGACCTCAAAGCACTCGCCGAAAAATACCATCTGAAAATCGAGAAGATCTATCAAGTTTGTAAAACTGAAAATGATACGTTCACCGGTCTGTACATAAAAAAAGACGATGAAACGCTGGAGGCAGCACTCAAACATTTTAAAAGGCAATTGCTGTCTGATGACCTGGCGCACATGGAAGCGCAACTGGCTTCAATGAAAAAAGAGCTCGCCGCGCGCGGAGATTCGCCCAAAACAGAAGCAGACCGGAAAGCTTACGAAGCCTATCAAATCCTTTACAAGGATAAAAAAGCCGAGCGCGATTCGATCCTTGCGCATGGGCTGAAATTTTATGGAATCAAATTTTCTGCACGCAACGCCGATATTGTTTCCCTGTCACATAACCCCGCGGTCCGCCTGATTGAACGTGCGAATACGCAGTCGATGTGGAACCCGGTTTTGCCGTAAAAATAAGCGAAAGAATCTGGATTTTCCGCAAAGATCATCGATAGAATCAGGTTCAGTTTTTAAAAAATGAATGCCTGTTTTTCGGCGGCGCGCTTTCAGACTCTGGTTATAATGGATGTGATGAGATCCATGAAAGGAAGATTGCGATGATTTCAGCAAAGAAGAAAAATGAATATTACAAAGCTCTCCTTTATAAAAATTCCGAGTATGAAGGCGTGTTCTTCGTCGGCGTGAAAACGACGGGTGTCTTCTGCCGCCCGACATGCCCGGCACGAAAGCCGAAATTCGAGAACTGCGAGTTTTTCGAGACGGCCGAGCAGGCGCTGCTCGCCTCGTTTCGCCCCTGCAAGCGATGCCGACCGCTGTCGCATCCGAACCAAGTCTCCGACTTGGTTCGGACGTTGGTCGAAGCGGTCGAGGCGAATCCCGAGAAGCGATGGAAGGACCGAGATTTCGAAGCGTTGAGCGTGGATGCGTCGACGGCCCGCCGGCAGTTCAAGAAGCGGTTCGGCATGACGTTCGTGCAGTACGCGCGCGCCCGCCGGATGGGACTCGCGATGAAGCAAATTCGCACCGGCGAGCCGATCATTGAAGCGCAGCTGGCGGCCGGCTACGAATCGAGCAGCGGCTTCCGCGACGCGTTCTCGCGCATCATGGGCGCCGCCCCTTCGGCGGCCGGCGCTGACGGCCGCGTGCTGAGCGCCGCATGGCTCGACACGCGGCTCGGGCCGATGGTCGCGATCGCCGACGACGACGCACTCGTGTTGCTCGAGTTCGTCGATCGGCGAGGCTTGGAGCGCGAAGTGGAACGGTTGCGCCAGCGCACGAAAGCCGCCGTCGTCCCGGGGACGACGGCGCCGATTCGCTCGATCGAGCGGGAGCTCGACGAGTACTTCGCCGGAAGCCGCGTGAAATTCGAGACGCCGATCCGGAGGATCGGGTCGGAATTTCAGCGAGCGGTGTGGGCGGAGTTGCAGCGGATCCCCGCAGGGGAGACGCGGTCGTACGCCGCGATCGCGGAAGCGATCGGGCGGCCGAAGGCGTACCGCGCGG
>DASSOY010000024.1 GCA_035700025.1 Bacillales bacterium
CTTACGAGCGGAATATCGCTTGCGCCGGGGGAAACAAAAACTGTCAGTGTCTCGTGGGACGTTCCGAAAGATAAAGAAGTGCACGAAATCACCGCCGTTGTGGATCCATTCAATGCGATCGATGAAGCGGATGAAAGCAACAACAAAGCGAGCACGACGTTTTCGAAATAAACATTCATGTCTGGACGGAGCGGCGCAAGATGCGTCGCTTCGTTCGTTTTTACCGGGTAAGAAAATATAAATCCGTCTTTTTCGCGGATTTATCCTAATCCAACCTCTGTTGAAAGTGGAAATTCAGCGAACATTTCATGTTGCCAAATGTTCTGAAACCTTTTATAGTAGAATTAGAGGTTCATGGAAGCCGCCTCTTTTTTTCAAACGAAAAAAATGAATGAGCATTCATTCAAACGTGAAGGAGGTCCACGATGACGAGACATATCCGGAAAGCAGCTGTGCTCGGTTCCGGTGTCATGGGGGCGCAAATCGCCGCTCATTTGGCAAACGTCGGGATTCCGTGTTTGCTGTTGGATATCGTGCCTAACGAATTAACTGATGCGGAAAAGGCGAAAGGTTTAACGCTTGAAGATCACACCGTTCGAAATCGTCTTGCAAGTGAAGCGTTGCAAAAGTTGAAAAAAATGAAGCCTGCTCCGTTTTCTGTACCGGAAAATGCTGAACTCATTGAGGTTGGCAATTTCGAAGACGATCTTGAACGTCTTTCGGAAGTCGATTGGACCATTGAAGTCGTTATTGAAAACCTTGAAATTAAACAAAAAGTGCTGGCGCAAGTGGAACAGCATCGAAAAGCGGGTTCGATTGTGAGTTCGAATACTTCGGGTATTTCGATTGAGGAAATGGCGGACGGTCGTTCTAAAGAATTCCGCAGTCATTTTCTCGGCACACACTTTTTCAATCCGCCGCGTTACTTGAAGCTGCTTGAGGTCATTCCGACGAAAGACACCGACCGTGATATTGTACATTTTATGAGGCAATTCGCTGAAGATGTGCTCGGAAAAGGCGTCGTGCTTGCGAAAGATACGCCGAATTTCATCGGCAACCGAATCGGGATTTACGGTCTTCTTGTCACGGTTCGTGAAATGATGACGCGCGGGTACACGATCGGGGAAGTGGATGCGGCCACCGGTCCGTTGATCGGCCGGCCGAAAAGCGCGACCTTCCGTACGTTGGATGTCGTCGGACTCGATACATTCATTCATGTTGCCCGCAACATTCAGGAAAAAGTGAGCGGTGAGGAACGTGACGTGTTCGCGGTACCTGCATTTTTGGAACGCATGTACGAAAAAGGCTGGATCGGCAGCAAAGCCGGCCAAGGGATGTTTTTGAAACAGAAAAACAAAGATGGTTCGAGCGAGATTTTGCAAATCAATCCTGAGACGCTTGAATATGAGCCGAGGCAAAAGCTGAAAACCGCGTCGACAGAAGCGGCGAAGCAAGCCAAAGGATTGTCAGACAAATTGAAAACGCTTGCTTATGCCGACGATCGCGCAGGGGAACTCATCTGGAACATTTTAAAACCGACATTGTTGTACTCCGCGGAAAAAGCGTATGAAATTGCCGAAGACATCGTCGCGGTCGATCAAGCGATGAAATGGGGCTTTGGCTGGGAAGCCGGCCCGTTCGAAACGTGGGATGCGATTGGCGTTGCCGACTCAGTAAAACGAATGAAAGCCGAAGGCGCGAATGTTCCTGAGTGGGTTGAAAAGATGCTGGAAGCGGGGCATCCATCTTTTTATAAAAAAGACCGCGACGGTGTGAAGTTTTATCACCACGGGAATTATGAAACGCTCGAGGAGCATCCGAAGCCTATCCATTTGAAACGATTGAAAGAGCAAGATCGCGTCATTGCGAAAAATGCCGGCGCGAGCTTGATTGACATTGGCGACGACGTCGCCTTGCTTGAGTTTCATTCGAAGGGCAATGCACTTGGGCTTGATACGATCCAGATGCTGAACAAGGCGATCGACGAAGTCGAGAACAACTACAAAGGTCTCGTCATCGGCAACCAAGGGAAAAACTTCTGTGTCGGTGCCAACATCGCTTTAATGTTGATGGAGGCACAAGACGATAATTTCTTTGAATTGGAACTCGTCGTGAAGAAGTTCCAACAAACGATGTCGCGCATTCGTTATTCTGCACGGCCGGTTGTCGCAGCACCGTTCCAGATGGCGCTCGGCGGCGCGGTCGAAGTGAGTTTGCCGGCAGACGCGATTCAAGCCTCGTTTGAGACGTACATGGGATTTGCCGAACCGGGCGTCGGGTTAATCCCCGGCGGCGGCGGGAACAAGGAACTTTTATTGCGTTTCCATGAACAAATGCCAGAAGGTGTCGAAGTCGATTTGACGAAAATCACGAATCGCGTGTTCGAGGTAATAGCAACAGCGAAAATCTCGACTTCCGCAGAGGAAGCAAGAAAGTATGGATTCTTGCGACCGGCCGACGGCATTACGGTCAATGCCGATCACTTATTGCATGACGCGAAGCAGAAAGTGCTTGATCTATATGATGCAGGATACCTGCCGCCGAAGCGTGTGAAAATTCCGGTTGCCGGAGATGCCGGATACGGCGCAATGGTGATGGGAGCGGAAAATATGAGATGGAGCGGTTTTGCTTCAGACCATGATGTGAAAATCGCCAAGAAGCTGGCGTATGTGTTGTCCGGCGGCCGTGTGACGTATGGAACGAAAGTGGATGAACAATATTTACTCGATATAGAGCGTGAGGCGTTTCTTAGTCTGCTCGGGGAACCGAAGACGCAGCAACGTATGCAGCACATGCTTTTGAAAGGAAAACCGCTGAGAAATTAAGCGAGGGAGGGAGAACATCATGAACGAAGCCGTAATTGTAGCCGGTGCGAGAACACCGGTCGGGAAAGCGAAGAAAGGCACGCTTGCTCACACGCGTCCGGACGATCTCGGCGCATGGGCGATTAAAGAAACGCTGCGGCGCGCCGGTGATTACGACGGCGAGATCGAAGATGTCATTTTTGGCTGTGCGATTCCTGAAGCGGAACAAGGGCTGAACGTTGCAAGAATGGTTTCTGCAAGAGCAGGACTCCCGGCTTCCATACCTGCGGTCACGGTCAATCGTTATTGTTCGTCAGGATTGCAAACGATCGCTTACGCTTCCGAGCGAATCATGCTTGGGCACGCCAAGACGATCATCGCCGGCGGAACGGAGACGATGAGTCTCGTCCCGATGGGCGGTCATGTCATTAAGCCGAATCCGGCATTGGTCGAGTCCATGCCCGAATATTATATGGGCATGGGGCATACGGCCGAACAGGTAGCGCGTAAATACGGCATCAGCCGTGAAGAACAAGATGCATTCGCCCTGCGGAGCCACCAGCGGGCAGCGAAAGCGCAAGCAGAAGGCAAGTTCAGCGATGAAATCGTGGCGATTGATGTGACGCTGCGTCAGCCGTCAGGAGAAAAGACGGTGAAGTTTGCGCACGATGAAGGCGTGCGGGCGGATACGTCGCTGGAAGCGCTGGCGAAGCTGCGTCCGGCGTTTCATCGAAGCGGAACGGTGACGGCCGGGAACTCATCGCAGATGAGTGACGGGGCGGCAGCGGTGCTTGTGATGAATCGCGAGAAGGCGGAAGCCGAAGGGCTGAAGCCGCTGGCGAAGTTTCACGGCTTTGCGGTTGCCGGCGTGGCGCCGGAAGTGATGGGCATCGGGCCGGTGAAGGCGGTGCCGAAGGTGCTTGAAATGACAGGATTGTCGTTGAAAGACATCGGCGTGATCGAGTTGAATGAAGCGTTCGCTTCGCAATCGATTCAAGTGATTCGCGAGCTCGGTTTGGACGAAGATAAAGTGAATGTTAACGGCGGCGCGATCGCGCTTGGCCATCCGATGGGATGCACGGGCACGAAGCTGACGTTGTCGTTGATTCATGAAATGAAGCGGCGCGGCGAACAATTCGGGCTTGTCACGATGTGCGTCGGCGGCGGCATGGGTGCTGCGGGAATTTTTGAGTTGCTTTAAAAAAGAAGCAGGGAGGTAAGGACATGAGTGAACAGGCGAAAACGCCCGTGAAAGGCGGAAGTTTTTTGGTGGAAGATTTACAGCCGGAAAACTTGCATACCCCGGAAGATTTTTCGGATGAACAAAAATTAATGGGCAAAACGACGGCGGACTACATTGAAAAGGAAGTCGTCCCGCATTTTGATACGCTCGTCAAGCAAGATTGGGATTTGACGATGAAATTGTTAAAAAAAGCAGGGGACCTCGGCTTGCTGGGCGCGGACGTTCCGGAAGCTTACGGCGGGCTTGGACTCGATAAAATCAGTTCGATGCTGATCACGGAAAAATTTTCGCGCTCCGGCTCGTTTTCGCTCAGCTACGGCGCGCATGTCGGCATCGGTACGCTGCCGATCGTTATGTTCGGCAATGAGGAGCAAAAGAAAAAATATTTGCCGGATCTCGCGACTGGAGATAAATTTGCGGCTTACGCATTGACCGAACCGGGCTCTGGTTCGGATGCGCTCGGTGCGAAAACGACAGCGAAATTGAATGAAGCCGGCACCCATTACATCTTGAACGGCGAGAAACAATGGATCACGAACTCTGGATTTGCGGATATTTTTGTAGTTTATGCGAAAATCGACGGTGAACAGTTCTCAGCGTTTATCGTAGAACGCGATTATGAAGGCGTTTCGACTGGTCAGGAAGAAAAGAAAATGGGCATCAAGATGTCTTCGACGCGAACGCTAATCTTAGAAGACGTGGCCGTTCCGAAGGAGAACTTGCTCGGCGAGCCTGGAAAAGGTCATAAAATCGCTTTTAATATTTTGAATATCGGCCGTCTCAAGCTTGCTGTCGGTTGTGTAGGTGCCGCGAAACGGTTAATTGAGGTATCCGCTAAGTATGCCAATGAAAGATTGCAATTCGGGCAGCCAATCGCGAAATTCTCGCTCATTCAGCAAAAGATTGCCGACATGGCGATCAAAACGTACGCCTCTGAAAGCTCTGTATATCGGACGGTCGGCTTGTATGAAGACCGTTTCAGCGAGTTGTCGGAAGACGATCAGAAAGACGGACAAAAGATCGCGGCAGCGATCAGCGAGTATGCGATTGAGTGTTCGCTGAACAAAGTTTTTGCCTCCGAAATGCTCGATTTTGTCGTCGACGAAGCGGTGCAAATTCACGGCGGTTACGGTTATATGGCCGAATACGAGGTTGAGATGGCATATAGAGATTCACGCATCAACCGAATCTTCGAAGGCACAAACGAAATCAACCGACTGCTTGTCCCTGGAACGCTTGTACGTAAGGCAATGAAAGGCGAATTGCCGCTGCTGCAAAAAGCGCAGACACTTCAGGAAGAGCTTATGATGCTTATGCCGGAAGAACCTGGGGACGGCACACTTGATTTAGAAAAAGATTATTTGAAAAACGCGAAGAAAATCTTTTTGATGGCAGCCGGACTCGGTGTACAAAAATACGGCACGAAATTGGAACATGAACAAGAATTGCTTGCAAACGTTTCCGACATCATTAATGAGATTTATGTCATGGAATCGATGATCGCACGCACACTGAAAGCGATTGATCGGGACGGAGAGCATAAGCATCAACATAAAGTTTTGATGACTGAAGTGTATTGTCAAGAAGCGCTGCAGCGCATTGAAGCCCTTGCGAAAGAATCGTTGTCAGCGGTTGAGGAAGGCGACCAGCTCCGGATGATGCTTTCTGCGCTTCGGAAACTAACACGTCATTTGCCTAAAAATACCATTGGCATAAAAAGGGAAATTGCGAAAAAAGTGTTGAAAGAAGAACATTATGTGTGATGATTGGACGATTTATCGCAATACGATTGAAACATCCTCTATATAGGGGATGTTTTTTTGTAAACATTTGTTTAAAAATCATTTAAAATTGAGCAGGGTTTTCCGATGGGATGTAGAAGTATAGTAGAAGTATTATATTATCGCTAGAAATGCGGAAAAATATGGATGGATTGGAGGGCGACGGTTTTGGCTTTTAATGAAAGAGAAGCAATCCGGCTCCGAATGGAGAAAATCGCCGAGGAAAAGAATGTTTTGTATCAACGGGACCGTGAATTGGACAAAGAGTATCATTTTTACATCCAAAGATTGCGGGAATTGGATCAACGCGGGCTCGGCAGCGAGTCGGACCTCGTGTATGAGGAAAATGTTCCTTCGATGGACGAGGACAAACAAGAAAAAGAATACAAAGGCAATCTAAAACAGTACGATTTCGAGGCATTAAAAAGAGGGTTAAGCAATTTCAAAAAGAGAAAAGCCGAACGTGAGGAGGAGGAAACGGACGATCGTTTGTTTCGGCGCGACCCGAATGATCGGCGAAGAAGAGGAAAACAATACAATTTGGAAGAAGTAGCCAAAGAAGTGGAGTCGATTTTGAAAGAACATGGGGAGCCGATGGAAATTCACCGGCTTCGCGACATTCTTGCGGAAAAAGGGTACAAGTGGAAATATTTCTTGCCGACGCTCCCGAACATCATGAAACATAGCGAACGCATTGTGAAACCGTACCGCGGCCATATTACGTATGCCGAGTCTGCGGATCCTGATGGTACAGAAGACACGGCAACGACGGAAGACACGACAACGACGGAAGACACGGAAACGTCGGAAGCAGCGGAAGCGGTGGAAACGGCGGAAGCGGCGGAAGCGGTGGAAATGGAAGAGCAGAAGGAATCGGCAGACCGAGAACAGACACCAAGTAATGATTTTCAGATGGAACCATCACGGACCGAAGACGACCAAAACGCTTAGAAAGGGTGCGGAGATGCGATTGAAGTTTTACGGCTATAAGAAATGCGGAACGTGCCGAAAAGCAGAAAAATGGCTGAACGAACACGATATTCCGTATGATTATATTCCTGTCGTTGACGATCCCCCGAGCCGCGACGAAATTTTCGAGATGTACAAGAAGAGCGGTTTGCCGATTCGCAAATGGTTCAATACGAGCGGGAAGAAATACCGCGAACTCGGACTGAAGGATAAAGTGAAGCACGGAGACGAAGAGGCTTTGTTGTCCCTGCTAGCTTCCGATGGAATGTTGTTGAAGCGGCCGATTGTCACCGACGGAGAACAGGTCACTGTCGGTTTCAACGAGGATACGTTCCGCAATACGTGGAGTGCATAGATTTGCCATCCCGTTCGGAATATAATACGGTATACTTAAGATAATCTATGGAGGGATGACGATGAATATACCGAAAGAATTACGTTATTCAGAAGAACACGAATGGGTGAAAGTAGAAGGGGATCGAGTACGGATCGGCATTACGGATTTCGCCCAAGACGAACTTGGAGATATCGTTTTCGTCGAACTTCCCGAGGAAGGCGATGAAATCGAAGCGGATGAGCCTTTCGGCAGCGTAGAATCGGTCAAAACGGTATCGGAACTGTATGCACCGGTAAGCGGAAAGGTCGTCGAAGTCAATGAGGAACTCGATGACAGCCCGGAATACGTCAACGAATCTCCTTACGAAAAGGCATGGATGATCGTTGTCGAGCCTTCCGATAAGTCGGAAATCGACAAGTTGATGGATGCGGAAACTTATGAAAAGATGATTTCCGAAGATTAATTTTCGTTTCATAACGCTCGTTCAAAAACCACATACTATTCAATAACAATCGGCTGATGGTTTTGGATTGGAGAGCGAAACGATGAGACTTGAACTGGATAAACTGATTATCGTGGAAGGCAAGACCGATAAGGAGAAACTCTTGCCGCTTCTTAACGAACCTGTTCAAATTGTATGCACGCACGGGACCGTGGGAACCGAACAAATGGAGGAACTCATCGAATTGACGGAGCGCCAGGAAGAAGTGTTTATTCTCGTCGATGCCGATTCCGCGGGAAACAAGCTGCGAAGACAATTGAAGCGTGAACTTCCGAACGCCAAGCATTTATACATTCGAAAAATGCATAAAGAAGTGGCAAGGACGCCGGTTCCGGATTTGATCAAGGTACTGGAACACGCTCATTTTCAAGTGAACGACGATCCTCTCATAAAACATGAAGGAGACCTGCTATGTTACGAAACCTATCAGCCGAACAATTGCAACAAATGAACGAGGGGAACTCCCTCGTTTATTTTTATACGCCGTTGTGCGGAACGTGTGCGAAAGCGGAACGGTTGTTGAACTTAACGCTTGAAGCGATGCCCGGCGTTTGCGTTTATGCCTGCAATCTCAATTTCGCTCCCGAAGTTGCCATACGCTGGAAAATCGAAAGTGTGCCGTGCCTCATTCGGCTGCGCAACGGGGATGCAGAAGCCATTTGTTATGCTTTCGAACCGCTGACCCGAATTTATGATTTTATCAAAAAACATGCCAATTAATATTCATAACATTCCGACATAATAAGGCTGTTTTACAAAAGTTAACGGGCATTGACGTTTGTCATTAAATTGTAGCTTCAGAGGACTGCCATACATGGTATAACTGTAATAGGAATAAAAAGTTGGCGAGGTGGTTCTTATGAAGGCGTTACAACTAGATACATTCGTCGATCAACCATCGAGATTGAGTATAGAAGAAAAAGTAAATTATATACAATCTGGGAATGAAAAATTAAGAAACCAATTAATTGGAGATTATCAACCTTTTATAAAAAAAGTCGCTTCGAAAGTATGTAATCATTACGTTGACCAATCGATGGACGAATACAGTGTGGGACTATACGCGTTTAACGAATCAATTGATCAGTACCAGTCTGGACAAGGTTCGCGTTTTCTCACGTTTGCCGATATGGTCATACGTCGAAGAATCATTGATTTCATCCGGAAAGAAATGCGCCAGAAACGAGCATTGTTGTTCGAACAGGAAGAAGAAGCGGACGATGCGCGCGCGGAAGAAAGCTATCCGGAATTAAAAGCGGCGATGGATCACTTCGAAGCGCAAAGGGAGAACGAGAATCGGGCTTATGAAATTGAAGAATACAAGAAAACGCTAAAGCAATACGGCATCACTTTTAAATGTTTAAGCAAGCAATGTCCAAAGCATCGAGACGCACGCGAAAACGCAAAAATCATCGCTAAAGAACTCGCGAATGACGAACGGCTCTCCAAGTACTTAATCGAGAAAAAGCAGCTTCCGATCAAAGAATTGCTTTCACGGGTTTCCTGCAGTCGCAAAACGATTGAACGCAACCGAAAATATATAATAGCGGCTGCTCTCATCTATTTAGGAGATTTTGTCGAGCTGCAAGCTTACATTGAGCCTTAATCTTTGATAACATAAGGTGTGGTCGAGAACGACGGTCACATTTCTTTGGCGATGAGCCGGAAGGAGGACACCCGGTTGAAACGCGGCGTAGTCATGGAAGTGAAGCGGAACAAGGGGATTGTATTAACCGATGAAGGGCATTTTAAGAAGATTCATTTCAGAGGGAACGTGCCGGAAATCGGACAAGAAATTATCCTCCCATGGTCAGCCGAATCGAAACCAAGGTGGGTTCCTCTTATATCTTTTGCGGCATTGTTACTCATATTATTCGTTTTGGGAAGCAGCTATTTTCCATTTGAAGACCGAAAGGCTGCAGCCTATGTCAGTTATGACGTAAATCCAAGCTTCTCCGCTTCCGTAGACGAACAATTGCAAGTTCTTTCTGTTTACACGTGGAATGAAGATGCGGCGCGGCTGTTTGAAGGTTGGGATTCCTATCGTTCGATGGAGCTGCGGGAATTTTCCAATGCGGTCTTGCGAAAGTTGACGGCTGCGGGTTATTTGCATGAACAAAATCACTTGTACATCGCGACTTCGGTGTTGGTGGAGGATGAGGAAAAGCGTGAATCGCTGGCGACGGTTTTGCGCGACCGCTTGCAAACGATTCGTTCCGAGGCGTTGGCGGAACACCCCGGGGTCGATTTTACCGTTCGTGAAGCTTCTCCGGAAATTGCGAAGCAAGCGAAGGCCAACGGTGTGTCACTCGGCAAGTACTTGCTCTACTTGGAAGCAAAGAAAAGCGGTAAGCCTTTATCCATCGATCATATTCAAACGTTATCGGTTTCCGATATCGAGCATCAGTTGAAGAAAAGCGACCCTGTCGTGATCAAAAGAAAGACGAAGCACGCAGAAGCTGTTCCAAATACGAACGAACGCCGGCAACCAGCATCCGGGATACACGACAACTCCATTGCGGAGCCCCCGAATGCGGTATTTCGCATTGAAACGTCGGAAATTGAAATGATGAAAAAATGGCAAAGAAACGGAAGAGATAAAAGCAAAAAAGGCGATGAACGAAAACATCGGCAGGGAAAACAGCACGGGAAAGCATCAAGGGGAAACCATCATGTGCCGAAGAAACGCGGCCACGAAAAATCATCCTCTGCGGGCAAAAAGCAACATTCGGAAAAGACAGGTTGATTCCTTTATATAAAAAGGAATCGGCCTGTTTTTATTTTTTGTGGAGCATTTGCTCAACGGCCAGGGCTATATCCATGAATGAAGCTTTGTCGTCGAAGCGATGGGTGATTTCGTGATCACGATTTAACAATACCGTGTATGGAACGCTGTTGCAGCCGTAAGCTTCGTAAGTCAACAAATCTTGGTCGCGAAGAACCGGGAACGAAAACGCTTGTTCTTCTGCAAATCGAACGCCGTCGTCGGGATCCCCTTCTCGGCCGGTTACGTTGATTGTTACCATCGAAAAGTCATCTCTCGTCGAGGTGGCTTGGTAAAACGTTTCTTTTTTCGGCAAATCCTTCAAACAGTCAGGGCACCACGAAACCCAAAATGTAATCAGCATGGTTCGGCCGCGAAAATCTTCGAGTGAAACGAGCCGACCCGTTTGATAGTCGAGTAAAGAAAATTCGGGAGCTTTTTCCTTTTTTTCTAGTTGCGTCATGGCCAATCCCCCCTTCCGGTTGCGTTTGGTTTTTACCATTGTAACACGGTGTACCCGCCGAAAAAAATATTTATAAAATCGATTGACAAAAATTCCGGCCCGTGCTAATATCTCACTTAACTTGATGAAAACTTTATAACGATTCACAACTTTGAAACTCTTATCAAGAGCGGCGGAGGGACTGGCCCTATGAAGCCCGGCAACCGCCCGGCACTCAATTCGCGTTTTCGCGCTTGCGGAAATTTGAATTGAGTGCCGGGAATGGTGCCAATTCCTGATAGATAAGAGGGGAATGACATACGATCCGTACATGACACCCCTTCTGAATCTTCAGGAGGGGTTTTTCTTATGGGCAGGACAGCTGCAAATCCATTTTTATTCAAGGAGTGGGAGAATGACAAAACAAACAGACAGCTATCGGTTGGAGACTTTATTGCTGCATGGAGGGCAGGCGCCGGACCCGACGACCGGATCCCGTGCCGTCCCTTTGTATCAAACGACTTCGTACGTTTTTCATGACACTGAACATGCACAACAATTGTTCGGTCTCGACGAACCGGGGAATATTTACTCGCGCATCGGCAATCCGACGGTCGATGTGTTTGAAAAAAGGATGGCTTTGTTGGAAGACGGCGTGGCGGCGCTGGCTACCGCGTCGGGCATGGCAGCGATCTCGACGAGCATTTTGAACCTTGCGCAAGCGGGGGATGAGATCGTGGCGGCTTCCAATCTGTACGGCGGCACATACAATTTGTTTTCGACGACGTTGCCGAAATACGGCATTCAAGTGAAATTCGTCGATCCAACTGATCCGGAAAATTTCCGCAACGCGATTACGCCGAAAACGAAGGCGCTGTTTGCCGAGATTATCGGCAATCCAAGTTTACACGTGCTTGACGTTGAAGCGGTTGCCGACGTTGCCCACGAAGCAGGTATTCCGTTAATCGTCGACAATACGTTCGCTACGCCATATTTGTGTCAGCCGATTAAATGGGGCGCTGACATCGTCGTACATTCCGCCACGAAATGGATTGGAGGGCACGGAACTTCCATTGGCGGCGTCATCGTTGACGGCGGACGGTTCAATTGGAACAGCGACAAATTCCCGGGATTTACTGAACCTGACGAAAGCTACCACGGAATCCGGTATGCGGTCGATTTTGCCACGCTAGCTTTCATTACGAAAGCGCGCGTTCAGCTGCTGCGTGATTTCGGTTCGTGTTTAAGCCCGTTTAACGCTTTTCTGCTGCTGCAAGGATTAGAAACGCTTCATTTGCGGGTGAACCAACATAATCGAAATACCGAGGAATTAGCCGTATTTTTACAAGATCATCCTGCTGTGGAATGGGTTTCCTATCCCGGGGTGGAAGGTCACCCGGCTCACGAATTGGCGAAAAAATATTTAAACGGCGGTTTCGGTTCGATTATCGTATTCGGAATTAAAGGCGGACGCGAAGCGGGAACGAAGTTGATTGACAATGTCTCTTTATGGTCGCATTTGGCAAATGTCGGTGACGCAAAGTCGTTGATCATCCATCCGGCCTCGACCACGCACCAACAGCTTTCCGCCGACGACTTGAAGTTGAGCGGGGTTACGGAGGAAATGGTCCGTCTGTCGGTAGGCATCGAATCGACGGAAGATTTGAAGAATGATTTGCGTCAGGCGTTGTATAAAGCAACCGGCTTGCCGGAGAGCGGAAATGAGAAGAAGACGATCACAGTCAATGACGAAGGAGTTATCCGCTGGGGGTTGGAGTCGTCTTTGTTGAAAGAAGGAGAGGAGGCGCAGCGCAAAAAAACGATTGCCGTCGTCGGCTTAAGCGGAAATGAAGCGCGTCCGAGCCATCGGTTGGCAAGAAAAATGCAGCGGCTCGGCTTCAAAATCATCCCGGTCAATCCGAAAGCCGACGAGATTCTCGGGGAAAAGGCTTATCCGGATTTAAAGTCCATTCCCGGCCCGATCGACATTGTCCAAGTGTTTCGCAGCCCGGAAGCGGCGGTCGAAGTTGCGAAAGAAGCGGTTGAAGTCCGTCCGAAAATTTTCTGGCTTCAAGAAGGCGTCATTTCCGAGCCGGCCGTTGCGATTGCGAAAGAAGCGGGCATTGAAGTCGTCCACAATCGTTGCACCTACAAAGAAGCACAACGGCTGCGGGGAACGATTTCGACTTACGCTCCGGAGCAGTCTTAAAGTGAATCATGCGGGGAATTTCTCCGCAAGCAAAATTAAATGAGTGGAGTGGAGAGATAAAATGGCTAAGAAAAAAATCTATGCCTTTACGTTGCTTGTTGTACTTGCAGCAGTGTTGATATCTGGGTGTTCTTCGACCGCGAAAGGCGGCAGCGAAAAATTACCAAAACAAATCACGCTCGATTATGCTTACTATTCGCCGACCAGTCTCGTCTTGAAAAAGTTCGGCTGGGTGGAAGAAGCTTTCAAGGAAAAAGACGTTGAAGTGAAATGGGTACTGAGCCAAGGAAGCAACAAAGCACTGCAGTTTATCACGAGCGGGAGTGCGGACTTTACATCCTCGGCTGGCGCGGCTGCGCTGATGGCCAAAGCCAAAGGAGCGCCGATCGAAGATGTATACATCTATTCGAAACCGGAATGGACGGCGCTCGTGACGACGAAAGATTCGCCGATTGACAGCGTTGAAGATTTAAAAGGGAAAAAAATTGCCGCCACGCTCGGTACAGATCCTTATATCTTTTTGCTGCGCGCTTTGCATACCGAAGGGTTAACGCCAAAGGACGTCAAAATCGTCAACTTGCAACACGGAGACGGGGCGACCGCGCTTTCTAAAGGGGAAGTCGATGCTTGGGCGGGACTGGATCCGTTTATGGCGAAATTGCAATTGGAAGAAGGAGCGAAGCTTTTTTTCCGCAAACCGGATTTTAATACGTATGGGGTTTTGAACGTTCGCACGGCATATGCAGAGAAACATCCAGAGGTCGTCGAGACGGTAATTGAACAATATGAAAAAGCAAGAAAATGGGCGATCGCCCACCGTGAGGAAACCGCTCAAATATTGGCGGACGCGGCCCATATCGATTTGCCGGTTGCGAAGCGTGAGTTGAAAAGAAACGATTTTTCTGATCCGACGCCGGGAGAAGAGCAGTTTGCGTCAATCGTTGCGGCTGGCAAAATCTTGCAAGATGTCGACGTTATCGATTCCGAACTGAACGTCCAAAACTTGACGAAACAATTGCTGAATCCGGAATACGTCGAGGCAGTTGTGAAAGGAGCCGGCGAATGATCAACAAAAAGGCAATCGAACAGACGGAACGACGTCCGTTGCGTTTGCCGAGCAACGGGAAGACGAAGGGCAGACGAGGCGCTGCTGAGAAATGGAAGATGGTTGCACTCAGCAGCGCGGTTCCCGTGCTTGTCCTTGCTCTGTGGCAATTTTTATGCGCCGTCGGTGTCTTTAAACCGTATTTGTTGCCGGCGCCGACCGTAATCGTGCAGACGATCATTGATTTAGCCGAAGATGGCGCGTTGTGGGGGCATATCTCGATTACCTTGTTCCGGGTGTTTGCTGGTTTTTTGTTAGGAGTCGCTGTCGCAGTCCTATTCGGACTTGTCGCAGGTTTAAGCAAAACAGGCGAAGTTTTATTTGATCCAATGTTTCAAGCGTTCCGTTCAATCCCGTCTCTTGCATGGGTGCCGCTGTTCATCTTATGGTTTCAAATCGGCGAGACTTCTAAGGTGTTGTTGATTGCTGTCGGCGTATTTTTCCCCGTTTACTTGAATATCATGAGCGGAATTCACGGGGTCGACCGCAAATTGGTGGAAGTCGGAAAAATTTACGGACTGCATCCGATCGAACGAATTCGCCGAATAATATTACCTGCGGCGATGCCCGCTTTCTTGACAGGACTCAGAGGGGGTCTTGGGCTTGGGTGGATGTTCGTTGTGGCTGCGGAAATCATGGGTTCAAGCCAAGGGCTCGGTTATTTGCTCGTAGTCGGTCAAAATACGTATTCTCCCGCGGTTGTCATGGCGAGTATCGTCCTGTTTGCTGTCCTGGGAAAGGTGACGGACGCACTATTGAAACAAATCGAAAAGAAAACGTTGCATTGGCAGGACGGAATTCAGAGAGGGTGACAGGCATGCTTCAATTAGAAAATGTCACAAAGACTTTTTCGGAAGGGACGACGGCATTCCGGGACATCGGCTTGACGGCAAGGAAAGGCGAGATTATCGGTATCCTCGGGACGAGCGGCTGCGGCAAAAGCACGTTGCTGCGAACGATCTCCGGACTTGACGACCATTACGAAGGAACGATCAAAATTGAAGGAGAGGTTTCGCGCGGGCTGAATGACAAAATCGGCTCGATCTTTCAAGAACCGCGATTAATGCCATGGTTAAACGTAATTGACAACGTTACGTTCGGTTTAAAAGGAAAGCGATCGGAAAAAGTGAAAGCGGCAAAACGGTTTCTTCGGCTTGTCGGGTTGGAAGGAGCCGAAGGAAGGTTTCCGCGTGAGCTGTCTGGAGGAATGGCACAACGGGTGGCCATCGCTCGCGCACTCGTCACTTCACCGGAAATTTTATTGCTCGATGAGCCGTTCAGTGCGCTCGATGCTTTCACGAAAATGAAATTGCAGGATTTGCTCCTCGACATTTGGGCGGAAACGAAGGCGACCTTAGTGATTGTTACGCACGATATTGACGAAGCTTTGCATCTATGTGATCGCGTGTTAATTCTTCGCGGACAACCCGGCGCTGTATTTAAGGAAATCAAAGTGAGCCGGAAGCGGCCGCGAGCGCGCGGAGATAACGAGCTTGCCATTATTAAAGAGGAAATTTTGACGATTCTCGATTTGTCCCGCTCGGTTCATAACAAGAGTCAAGAAAAGTTTGCTTAATACGATCGACGGGAGGGAATGAAATGACGGAGACGAAGGTGGAGGCCGAAGTGCAATACGGCACGATCGGCATCGGTCCGTTCACCCTTGAGTCAGGTTCGGTGATCGATGATGTAGTCATCGCCTATGAACGAACCGGTCCGAGAAACGCGCCGGTAGTGTTCGTATGTCACGCACTGACGGGGAACCAATTTGCCGTCGGGACTGACCATGAACCGGGGTGGTGGTCCGGTTTAATTGGACCCGGAAAAACGATCGACACCGATGAATGGCAAGTCATTACGATGAATGTTTTGGGCGGTTGCAACGGATCAACGGGTCCTGCAAGCATCGATCCAAATACAGGACAACCGTATCGCGCGAATTTTCCTTTTGTGACGGTGAGAGATATCGTCTGCGCCCATTTTCAAGCACTGAAGCTGCTTGGTGTCGAGCGGCTGCGGGCGGTCATCGGCGCTTCGCTCGGGGGCATGCAAGTCTTGGAATGGGGCATCCAATATCCCAGATTTGTTGAACGGATCATTCCGATGGCGGTGACCCCGTATTTGAGTGATTATGCCGTTGCTTACAACGCTATGGCGAGATTGGCCATTCAACAAGATCCAAATTGGAAGGACGGCTTTTATTCAGAGGAGCAACCGCCGGCCAGCGGCATCGGATTAGCAAGGATGATCGGTATGGTCACTTATCGAACGCCGGCGATGTTCAACGGCCGGTTTAAACGTGAACGATTTCAAGAATGGGGGCAGGATCATCGCGAACTTGCTTTTGATGTCGAATCGTATCTTGTTTATCAAGGGGAAAAACTTTCTCGCCGATTCGATGCCAACAGTTATTTATATTTATTGAAAGCGATGGACAGCCACGATATTGGGCGCGGGCGGGGAGGTTGGCAACAAGCATTGCAGCTTTGCCGTGCGCCGCTGTTTGCGTTCAGTTTTCAAGGCGATTTGCTCTATCCGCCGGATCCATTAAAGCAATTGGCCGATTGGCATCGAAACGCCGGGAAGGAAGCGCACTTTTTTGAAGTCGAAACGAAATTTGGCCATGACGGGTTTCTCGTCGAATTCGAGCGTTGGGCATGGAAGCTGAAGGGGTGTTTGCATGGCGATTAAAGTGGCGCTTCTTGGATTCGGGACGGTCGGCCAAGGGGTGTACGAGACGATCAAGGAGCAACGGGAAAAGCTGTATCGTTTAATCGGCGAAGACATTGAAGTAGCCGCAGTACTTGTGAAAAACGACGAGAAACCCCGGTCGCTCCCCGATACAGTGCTGGTTACGACTGATTTTGACGAAATCGCATCGGTGAACGGCCTTCAAGTTGCTGTGGAGGCGATCGTCGGTGTCGAACCGGCTTTTCGTTACAATCTTGCTCTTTTGAAAAAAGGGGTACATGTAATTTCGGCAAACAAAGAATGTGTCGCTCGTGAAGGAGCGGTGTTGGAAGCGGCCGCCGACAGAGCTGGAGTCCGTTTTTGTTACGAGGCGTCGGTTGCCGGCGGCATTCCGGTCGTTCGAACGTTGCAAGATTTGCTTAAGGTCAATGCGATCGTCAAAATCGAAGCGATTCTCAACGGAACATCCAATTTCATCTTAAGCGAAAGAAGAAAACGGGGAACATCTTTGAACGATGCACTCGATGCGGCCAGAAAACAAGGGTTTGCCGAGGCGGATTCGGCCAAAGATGTCGAAGGGTGGGACGCTTTTTATAAAATCATGATTTTGGCGAGGCTGGCCGGCGCACGGCAACTTTCCTGGGAAGGATCCGAGAGGATCGGAATCACCAACCTTTCGACAGATGACTTGGCCAAGGCTAAACAGAAAGGATTAAGAATCAAACTGCTTGCCACTTTTGAAAGAACGTCACAGAGTCCCCAAATCGCAGTACGACCTGTTTTTCTTTCGGAAGAGCATCCATTGTATGCCGTCGAAGGCGTGGATAACGCTGTCGTGATTTACGGCGACATTGTTGGGAGAATCGTCTTGCAAGGTCCGGGTGCGGGCGCAAAACCGACGGCGAGCGCGATTATCGAAGATCTCGTTTCCCTGTTTACCGAAAATCGCCTCAAACGATTTTTAACGGAGGAGCCCGTGCAAGTTTTGCATTGACACGATCTTTTTCGGCATGATTTGTGGATAACATCGCGTTTTTTCCTCATACTAAGCGTAAAAAAACGGAATGGAGGAAACGTGATGGAACGTCAAGTGCAGTTTCAAACGCCGACAGATGCGGCATTACATGATTATAAGGAAGGATTGGGCACGTTCACGAAACACATGCCTGAGCTGGCAGAGAGGTTTAATGCGTTTACAGAAACGTGTTTTGCTGAGGGAAAACTGAGCAAGAAAGAAAAACAGCTGATGGCGCTCGCAATCAGTCTGTACGCGCAAGACGAATACTGCATTATTTACCATACAAAAGGTTGTCTCGACCAAGGGTGTTCCAAGGAAGAAATGTTCGAAGCGGTCGGCGTCGCTTCTGCTTTCGGCGGCGGGGCGGCGATGAGTCAATCGGTCACGTTGTTGCAGCAAACGATTCACGATTTGAGCGAAGGCAAATTGTTGAGAATGTAAGGAATTCAAAGGGATTCGGAGGATTTTTGTTCGAAAACCGAATGTAATCCCTTTCATGCCGGTGAATGATTATGCACGGGTAAGAATCGATTCATGCGTCGTTTTCGTTCGTTTGAGAATCATGGTAAGGTTTTAATGTGTTGAAAAAATCCCTTTGAAAGGAATTGATTCATTATTCAACAGCACCGCATTGACCTCAACCATACTAATGAAATGGAGAAGGCGATGTACAAGGCTCATGGAATCGGCTTTGCCGAATACGGACGGAGCTTGGAAAACCGTTTGAAAGTCGAAAAGGAACGAGAAAAAAGCTACCAAAAAAGCATGAAATTGATCTACGAACATGAACGGAAAATCGCGACCTAATACATTTTGATTCGAGAAGGAAGGAACCGGCCTTTGATGCACGGTTCCTTTTTTCGTTTATATTGGCTCGACTAACCGTTCCATTTGTTCCGGAACTCGCTTAGTGCGAGAAGCGGCCAAATTTCGTCGTAGCTGTGATAGCGAATGTAAAATTCACCGGGTAAACCGATACCCGTGGGATATGAGATTTCTTCGGCACGATGTGTTTTCGTTAAAAAGAGGCATCCTTTTTCCACCTCCGGAGAAACATCGTCACTGCAGCAGGTAAGGGCATTCACTGCCCACGCCGTTTGCGAGGGGGTGCTGAAAGGTAACGGCTGAAATTTGTCGATGGCAGCGCTTGTGCAAGATTCCCCCCAGCCTCCGTCTGGTCGTTGCGTTTGCTTCAAAAAGGAGACGGCCTTCCGAATGGCGGGAGCGTTCGCGGGAACGCCGACGGCCCGCAAACCGGTCACGGCAGCCCACGTTCCATACAAATAGCATACGCACCAACGTCCGTACCAAGAGCCGTCTGCTTTTTGATGGGCCATTAACCAGCGGATCGCTGCCTTCACGCGCGGATGGGTTCGGTCAAGTTTCAAGCGGGAGCCGAGAAAAGCTAACACCCTTCCAGTAATATCTGCAGTGGAACGGTCAATTCCGGCATTTTTCATATGCGGAACAGGAAGCAGGGTCATCCACGCCTGACCGGTATTTTTTTCAAAAGCAGCCCAACCGCCGTCGTCATTTTGCATCGACAACAGCCAGCGAACACCTCGATGCCATGCGTTGAGATAACGGGAATTCAGCTTCAGGAATGGGGCAATCGCATGCAAGGCGGCTTGCGTATCATCGATGTCGGGGTTGATCGTATTGTGTTCGGAGAATCCCCAGCCGCCGGGGGCGGTGTTCGGGTTGTGAATCGACCAATCGCCTTTTTTCGTCTGTTGCTGACGCAATAAATAGGCGGCACCTTTTTCGATAACGGGCCGATTTTGCTTCAAACCTGCCCGTTCGAGCGCGTACGTGAGCAATGCCGTGTCCCAAACGGTTGACGGAGAATTTTGTACATGAATGAAGGATTTCGTTTGCCAAACGTAAGAGAGCACGCCTTTCAGTGCATTTTGTATCGCTGGCGAATGCTTGTCGTAACCTAACGCGAGCAGCGCATAAACCATGAAAATCGTACTGCTTGCATACGTGCACAATGTGCCGTTCGGTTCAATTCGATCGAGCATATACCGTTCTGCTTGTTTGATTCCCGCATGAAACAAGTGAAAAGGAAGTTGCGACAGTTTGTACGCTTGTTCTTTTAATACGTAAGACAGCGATGACGAGCGAAATGACAGCCAGTGCGGCATATTTCCGAGGCGAAGGTGAGACAAATCAGGGCGGCTTGCGTTTTTTATATGAAATTTCTTGTCGGCACAGAGCATGACCGGGACGAAATGAACGCGTGCATAACTGCTTAATTCATAAAAATTGACTGGAAATTTGCTCGGCAGCAGCAAGAACGAAAGCGGGAATCGGATGAGCGGCCATGGATAATGCCCATTCATCGCGAGCATCACTTTTGTAAGTATGTCTGCATGGTCCAACCCGCCTTCGGCGCGTATAAACCGCTCCGCTTTTTTCATGTTCTCGTCCGATCGTTTGCAAACGCCGGTGTAAAGCAGTGCGGTGTAGGCTTGGATCGTTGCTGATAAATTTCCGTTCGGTTCGTCAGGGTAATTGTTCCAAGTTCCGTTTAGTTGTTGGCGGTGCATGATATCGCGTGCGAGCGCTTGGATGAGGGGTTCGCATCCGTCGGTTTTCAAGCTTCGCAGCAAAATCGTCGTAAACGCGTTATCCATTAACGGACCTTCGAAGCAGTAATGCCACGATCCGTCGCTCGCTTGTGTTTGCGCTAAACGCTGGCATCGCCTGTCGATCGATTGCCGGATCGGTACGTGTAAGTCATTCACGGGACATCCTTCCTTTGCCTGTCGAGTTTTTTCATACATATGTCACCTTGCGGCGCTGGAGTACTCCTGTGCAGCATTGCGGGAATGTTCCTCGGCTTTTTTATTTGTCGAAGATCGGTAAAAATCTTGTCGCCAATGCAGGGAACGTCGATTTGATTTCAGTGTTCATCCGTAAAATGAGGCGGATATGTGTCCTTGCCGCATCCGGGTCGGCATTATTTGATTCCCGTTTTAAATTCCTTTAAGATAAGAATGAGAATAGATTGAGAATCACTATCAATATATGTCAATGGAGGGAATCGCGAATGTCTGCACCGCATTTAAAGATCGAGGACTTGCATGTTTCGATCGAAGGGAAAGAAATTGTCAAAGGCTTTGACCTTGAAATAAAGGGCGGAGAAATTCATGCCGTCATGGGACCGAACGGAACGGGGAAATCGACCGTTGCATCCGCTATTATGGGTCATCCGAAGTACGAAATTACGAAGGGGAAAGTATGGTATAACGGCGAAGATTTGCTGGAAATGGACGTCGACGAAAGAGCCCGCTCCGGGGTTTTCCTCGCGATGCAGTATCCGAGCGAAATCAGCGGCGTAACGAACGCAGATTTTCTTCGCTCGTCGATCAACGCCCGCAGAGAAGAAGGAAATGAAATCAATTTAATGAAGTTCATTAAAAAACTAGATGAAAAAATGGAACTTCTCGACATCGACCAATCGTTTGCTCAGCGGTATTTGAACGAAGGTTTCTCCGGAGGGGAGAAAAAGCGCAATGAAATCTTGCAGCTCATGATGCTTGAGCCGTCCATTGCGATTCTTGATGAAATCGACTCCGGATTGGACATCGACGCCTTGAAAGTCGTCGCCAAAGGCGTGAACGAAATGCGTTCGCCGGATTTCGGTTGTCTGATCATCACGCACTATCAACGGTTGTTGAATTACATCAAGCCCGACAAAGTACACGTCATGATGCAAGGTCGGATTGTAAAAAGCGGCGGACCTGAGCTCGCCGAACGGCTGGAAGCCGAAGGTTACGACGGCTTGAAGCAAGAGCTCGGCATCGAAGACGAAACTGTTGGACAACAGGCATAGCGTAAAGGAGGGTAAGCATGACGACGGAAACGAAACAATTGCAGTTCGAGAAAGATGAAATCAGCCGTTTTTCCAAAGAGCGCGGCGAACCCCAATGGATGCACGATCTGCGATTGGAGGCACTCGAGGCAGCGGAAACTCTTCCGATGCCGCGTCCGGAAAAAACACGCATTAAAGGCTGGAATTTTACCGAATTTCAATATAACGTGAAATCCGATCGAATCGGTTCCCTCGAAGAGCTCCCTGATTCGGTCGGTGCGCTCGTCGGAAAGAATGAGCAATCGGGGAACATTCTCGTTCACCGCAACCAGACGAACGCTTTTGAACAACTTTCCGAGCAGTTGAAGGAACAAGGTGTCATCTTTACCGATATGGCGACAGCTTTAAGGGAACATGGAGATCTCGTCGAAAACTATTTCATGAAAGCCGTGGATGTTCACGAAAATCGGCTTACGGCCCTTCATGCAGCTCTGTTGAATTCCGGGACGTTCCTCTATGTTCCGAAAAACGTCGAGGTTAAGGTTCCGCTGCAAGCGGTTTACTGGAAAGACAATCCTGAGGCCGGATTGGTCAACCACGTGCTGATCGTTGCTGAAGATCATAGTTCCGTCACTTATGTGGAAAACTACGTGTCGGAAGATCAACACGTTTCTTCGGTTGCGAATATCATCGCGGAAGTGTATGCGGGGAACAATGCACGCATTGCCTTTGGTGCGGTCGACAATTTTGCCTCCGATGTGACGACGTTTCTTTACCGACGCGGTCAAGCCGAACGTGACGGGAGAATCGAATGGGCACTTGGCCAGATGAACGATGGGAACACAATCTCCGACACGACAACGAATTTGATCGGTAATGGTTCATTTACAGACGTGAAATCGGTGTCGGTCGGCAGGGGCGAGCAAAGTCAAAACTACGTAACGCGCGTCAATCATCACGGCATGAATTCGGAAGGCTTCATATTGACGCACGGCGTAATGAAAGACAAAGCTCAATCGATTTTCAATGGGATTACGAAAATTGAGCACGGCGCTTCAAAGTCGAACGGCCAGCAAACCGAGCGTGTCTTAATGTTGAGTGAAGGCGCGCGCGGAGACGCCAATCCGATTTTGCTTATCGACGAAGACGACGTTGAAGCCGGGCACGCCGCTTCCGTCGGACGGATCGATCCGATACAAATGTTTTATTTGATGAGCCGCGGCATTACGAAGAAGGAGGCCGAACGCCTAATTATTCACGGTTTTCTTGCCCCAGTCGTTGATGAGCTTCCGATCGAAGGCGTGAAAAAGCAACTTATCGAAGTCATTGAAAGGAAAATGAAGTAATGGATGCAGCGGAACTGAAAAAATCATTTCCGATTTTGAATCAGGAAGTGAACGGACACCCGCTTGTTTATTTAGACAGCGCGGCGACTTCGCAAAAGCCGTTGGAAGTCATCGATGCTGTAAATGATTACTACCAACGGCTGAATTCCAACGTTCATCGCGGCGTACACACGCTTGGCACAAGAGCGACGGATGCATACGAAGGGGCTCGCGAAAAAGTAAGGCGTTTCATTCAGGCATCGTCGACGGAAGAAGTCATCTTTACGCGCGGAACGACGACAGCTTTGAATACGGTAGCATACAGTTACGGAAATGCCCATGTCGGCGAAGGGGACGAAATTGTTATTACGCCGATGGAGCACCACAGTAATTTAATTCCGTGGCAGCAATTGGCGAAACGAAAAAAAGCCGTTTTGAAATATATTCCGATGCAGCATGACGGCACTCTTTCTATGGAAGATGTGGAAAAAACGATTACCGGAAAGACAAAGATCGTCGCTTTGACCCATGTATCCAACGTGCTTGGGACAATTAATCCGATTAAGGAAATTACTTCCATCGCTCACCGGCATGGAGCGGTCATGGTCGTCGACGGGGCGCAGGCTGTTCCGCATATGAAAGTAGACGTCAGTGACCTTGACTGCGACTTTTACGCGTTTTCCGGCCATAAGATGACCGGACCGACCGGAATCGGCGTTCTGTACGGAAAAAAGGAACATCTTCGTAAAATGGATCCGGTCGAATTCGGCGGCGAAATGATTGATTTTGTCGATTTGCACGATTCGACTTGGAAAGAACTTCCTTGGAAGTTCGAAGGCGGAACGCCGGTAATCGCCGGGGCGGTTGGACTTGGCGCGGCTGTTGATTTTTTGACGAATATCGGAATGGATGAAATTCATGCGCACGAAGAAAAGTTGGTACACTACATGATGGACCGTATGTCCGATGTGGAAGGCATTCACATTTACGGTCCAGACAAACGCGCAGGACTCGTCACTTTCAATGTCGGAGACATTCACCCGCACGATGTTGCCACCGTGCTCGATTCCGAAGGGGTCGCGGTACGCGCCGGGCACCACTGCGCGCAACCATTAATGAAAGAGCTCGGCGTTTCAGCCACGGCGAGGGCAAGCTTGTACTTGTACAATACGGAAGAAGATGTTGACGCCTTCGTTCGAGCATTAAAAACGACAAAGGAGTATTTCGGAGATGTCATTCGGTAACCTTGATCAGTTGTACCGTCAAGTGATCATGGATCATTATAAAAACCCGCGCAATCGCGGGGAGCTGTCCGACGACGGGACACTCAAAGTGAACATGAACAATCCGACATGCGGCGACCGGATTCAGTTGAACATGAAGGTCGAGGACGGCAAGATCGTCGATGCAAAGTTCACCGGAGAAGGCTGTTCGATCAGTTTGTCGTCGGCCGATATGATGGCGGGCGTCGTCGTTGGCAAATCCGTTGACGAGGCGATGGAACTTTCCGAGATCTTTTCCAACATGATGCTCGGCAAAGCGTACGACGACGAAACGTACGATCTCGAAGACATTGAAGCCCTTCAAGGGGTGGCTAAATTTCCGGCGCGGATCAAGTGCGCGACGCTTGCGTGGAAGGCGATGGAAAAAGGGTTAAACGAGGCGGGCGAAGACGGCCGGTAAGGTTTGTCATCGACCGCCAAGTGTATTAAAATATAAGTATGGGAAGATTCTCGCCACAACTCTGAGGAGGGATGAAGATGGCGAAAAAGATGCCGGAAATCGGCGAATACAAATACGGATTTCGCGATAAAGACGTGTCTGTATATCGTTCAGGAAGAGGATTGACGAAGGACATTGTTATTGATATATCCAAGCGAAAAGACGAGCCGCAATGGATGCTCGATTTCCGATTGAAGTCGCTTGAAATTTTTTATAAAAAACCGATGCCGCAATGGGGCGGCGATTTGTCCGATTTGAACTTCGACGAAATTGAGTATTACGTTAAGCCGTCCGAGAAATCGGGAAGAACGTGGGATGAAGTGCCTGAAGAAATCAAGCAGACGTTTGACAAGCTCGGCATTCCGGAAGCGGAACAAAAATATTTGGCCGGTGTTTCCGCTCAGTACGAGTCGGAAGTCGTTTATCACAGCATGAAACAAGACCTCGAAGAAAAAGGGATTATCTTCAAAGACACCGATTCGGCACTGAAGGAACATGAAGACATTTTCAAAGAACATTTCGGCAAAATCATACCGCCGTCGGACAATAAATTTGCTGCCTTGAATTCGGCCGTATGGTCGGGGGGATCGTTCATTTACGTTCCGCCTGGTGTGAAGTGTGAAACGCCGCTGCAAGCGTATTTCCGCATCAATTCGGAAAATATGGGACAGTTTGAGCGTACGCTCATCATTGCCGACGAAGGGGCTTCCGTTCATTACGTGGAAGGTTGTACGGCGCCGGTTTATACGACGAACTCGCTTCACAGTGCAGTCGTAGAAATTTATTCGAAGAAAAATGCGTATGTACGCTATACGACAATCCAGAACTGGGCGAACAACGTATACAATCTTGTTACGAAGCGCGCAATTGCTGAAGCTGGCGCAACGATGGAATGGATTGACGGCAACATCGGCTCGAAACTGACGATGAAATATCCGTCGATCATCATGAACGGCGAAGGTGCGAAAGGAACGGTGTTGTCAATTGCGATTGCCGGCAAGGGTCAACATCAAGATGCAGGAGCGAAAGCTTACCATAACGCACCGAACACGTCTTCGACGATCGTGTCGAAGTCGATCTCACGCGGCGGAGGAAAGGTGACGTACCGCGGAATCGCTTCATTCGGAAGAAAATCCGACGGCTCGAAGTCGAACGTGAAGTGCGACACGCTCATCATGGATAACCAATCGACTTCGGACACCATTCCGTACAACGAGATTAGAAACGACAACATCACGCTCGAACACGAGGCGACCGTTTCGAAAGTGTCGGAAGAACAACTGTTTTACTTGATGAGCCGCGGCATTTCTGAACAGGAAGCGACGGAAATGATCGTCATGGGCTTCATCGAACCGTTCACGAAAGAACTTCCGATGGAATATGCGGTCGAAATGAACCGCTTGATCAAATTCGAAATGGAAGGCTCGATCGGTTAATTCATTCAAACGAAACGGACCCTTGGGGGTCCGTTTTTCATTGTCGGTAGCACATTTGTCCCCCCTTTCATAGGATGGAACGAAAAGGGGGGCAAAGTCATGGTGGAAATGCGTCCGATTCGAATTGGCGGCCGAGCGTTTACGGCGATCACCGTCCATTTGCCGAAGACGAATTTTATGGCGGTCACCGGCGACAATGGCTATATCATGTGCGGGGCGCTTGACGTTGCGCTTCTCAACGAAAAATTAAACGACCGTAAAATTATTGCCGGGCGTGCTGTCGGCGTCCGAACAATCGAACAGTTGTTGGAAGCTCCACTTGAGTCGGTGACGACCGAAGCGGAAAATCTTGGCGTCGTGCCCGGTATGATTGGCAAAGACGCGCTCTTGAAGTTTCAATGAAGAACATCCCCTCTTTGTTTCAAGAGGGGATGTGTGCTTGAACTTATCGATTTTTCGTTCGCGCCTGCCGCTCCCAAATTTTTAAATAATGATAAGGGTCAAACGAAAATTCCCGGTAGCCGTTGTCTTTATACATGCCGTAATGCAAGTGCGGCGGGAATTTCCCTTGCGTCCCTTCCGGACCGTAACCCGAACTTCCGACGTAACCGATGATTTCTCCGGGTTTCACGATTTTCCCTTTTTTCAAACCGTTTGCATATCCTTTCAAGTGCGCGTAGTAATGATAGACGTTGCTTAAGCTCCGGATGCCGACTCTCCATCCGCCGAATGGATTCCAGCCGATCGTTTCGACATAGCCGTATGTGGTGGATTTCACCGGAACCCCGTAGTCGGCGAAAATATCGACCCCTTCATGGCTCCGGCGTCCGCCCCACGCTCGCGCATAACCGAAAGTATTCTTGATCGTGTAGTTCGCCGACAGCGGAAGCGGGAACGCATTTTCATCAAGCTCCAGCCGTCCGAATGTGCGGTACATTCTTGCGAAGTTCGTGATCTCGGATACCGCTTGTCCTCGTTCGTACCGGTCCCAAAGCGCCATCTTTAAGTTGCTGAGACCGAGGCCGTATTTCGTCAACTCATTCGCCAGCGTTGCCAGCACATCTTCCGGATTGTTCACATCTGCTTTTCCGTCCCCGTTGCCGTCTCTGCCGATACCACCGAACAGGCGAATCGTCCGCGGATCCTGTTCGGCTTTTTTCGGATTCAACATGCCGTACCACCGGTTTTTCTCATAGTCAATGCTTAGTAACCTGGTGGATTTCGAACGATCGAGGGTTCGTTCATATTGATCGATTGCCGCATAGTAATACCACGGGATTTGCGTTAATGCTTCCATTTTTTGATATAAATGCTTTCTTTGTTTGAAAAGCGTAGGTTCTCTCGCATCGATCTCTTGCAGCGGATACATGAAAATGAGGATGAACAGCAAGCATGCGGTTGTTTTCTTCATTCCCCGCCCCTCCTTTCCGCTTTTTCCATCTACCATTGGCAATCAACGTTCGAAATATGGTACATTAACGTTAATAAAGCCGCGAGCTTCCCGGCGTCTTAAGGGCAAAACAAAGCCAAACCGAAAGAAAATGGCTTGGCTTGTTGGTCCATTACCGGTGATTCATTTCCATTTCGTTATTTTTGCTTTCTCCGTTCGGATTCTCGCTTGGGCTGACGTCCTTACCTTGCGGAGAATGCGTTTGCATTTCGTTGATCGTCGCGTTCAGCATCTCTTGCACGTCCGTTCTCGGCGGCAAATCGCGGAATCGTGAAATGTCGCGCAATACCGAGGGATCGTCCGTTACATAAATGTGATAAAATCGCGGGGCAAGAGAGAGTGCGGCTCTTTTCACTTGATCGGCGACGAGTTTTCGGTTTTCGGAATCGGTTTTGTATCCAATCAAGATTTCTTTGCTCGTCACGAGCGTCGCCACGTCATGAACGTCCGGGTAATTGACGACAAGACGGCTGATCGCGTCAGCGAGGTCTTCAAAATTGAGCGTTGGCGTTCCGCCGGGCGTTCGGCCGTCAGGACCGTCTTGGAGACGGACGAAACCGAAATGTCCCTCGGCCGCATCTTGGTCATTCCGCGGATTCCGGTTATTTCCTTGCTGCGTGCGGTTTTCCAATTGCATCGTTTGATTTTGATAATTGTTCGGATTTAATCCGTTATTACCGGGACTGCATCCAGTCAAACCGGAAGATAGAACGGCGGTCAGCGTTAAGATCACCCATTTTTTCAACAGGATCACCTCCCTGTGATACAAACTTTCACCTTTAGGATGACCGTCGGCGAGTCATTTTACCTATTGAAAACATTGGCAATTGATAGGGGGAACGGGCATGATCGAAGTTCATGGAAGGACTTTCGAAATCGTTGAAAATGTGAAGGACGCCTGGGACGAAGAGGCGTTTCAATCCCGTTACAGCGAGATTTTAAACAAATACGACTACATCGTCGGCGATTGGGGATACAACCAGCTGCGGCTGAGAGGATTTTTCGAGGACGACAATCGCAAATCGACGTATCATACGAAAATCAGCACCGTTAAAGAATACCTGTACGAGTATTGTAATTTCGGATGTGCCTATTTCATTTTAAAAAAAATCAAAAAAACGTAAGAAACCCCTAACTGTCGGGGTTTCTTCCATAAGGGACTTCTTCATCGACGGCTGGATCGTCGTGCGGCGGATGAGCTGCGGGATATTGCCTCGGGATGTCCTGGTGCAAATTCTTGAATTCATAGTTGAAGGCGGACTGATCCCGTTGGCCCGGTTTTCGCGGGGTTTCTTTATGAGTGACGGTGTCCATGAAATGAAACGACATGCCGTAGCAGCCTTCAGGAAATTCCTCGGGGATGAGGAAATTACG
>DASSOY010000025.1 GCA_035700025.1 Bacillales bacterium
GGCAACTATTATGCGTTCTCTGTGGACGGCGAACGCATGGGCTGGATTCATGAGGATGCGATCGATATCGTCAAGGAGCCGACAATTATCAAGGAGAGAGCGGTCGCGCGAATCGCGCAAATTTGCTTGAAGGAAAACGACGACGTTTGGGATCGGCCGTTCGGGTTGACGGATGCGGAAAAGACCGTGAAAAACGCAAAGTTTCTCGACGGAAGCATCGTTCATGTGGATAAGGA
Source organism: Bacillales bacterium (assembly GCA_035700025.1). Lineage (NCBI taxonomy): Bacteria > Bacillati > Bacillota > Bacilli > Caryophanales > Caryophanales bacterium. Next base: position 237 of record DASSOY010000025.1, read on the forward strand.
AGCGACGACGCCGGCAGGCACGTCTTCCCATGTTGTTAAGAACGGCTCCCCGCTCGGCTGGCTGCACAACCGTTCGCTCGTCGTACGGGACTTGTTAGGGATCGAAGTCGACGGCCGCTTCATCCCGGAACCGAGCCGGGAAAACGTCAACTTCGTCAACGTCGGCCGGTTGTCGCCGGAAAAAGGGCAGGACAACCTCATTCGCGCGTTCGCCCGTTTTCACAGGCGGCACGCGAACAGCAAATTGTACATTTTAGGAAACGGTCCGTTGAAGCCCGATTTACAAGCGTTGGCCAAGGAACTCGACGTCGATGACGCGGTTTACTTGCTCGGCCAGTTGGAAAACCCGTTCGCTTTCATGAGAAAGTGCGACTGCTTCGTCCTCTCTTCGCATTATGAAGGGCAGCCGATGGTGCTGCTCGAAGCGATGACGCTCGGCATGAACATCGTCGCGACGGACATCGTCGCCAACCGTACGGTTCTCGACGACGGCAGCTACGGCTTGCTCGTCAAAGACAGCGTCGACGGGCTTGTGAAAGGGATGACGCAAGTCGCTGAACGAAACGTTCCTATGAAAAAATTCGATTACGAAACGTACAATCTGACCGCCATGGCCACCTTTTACGAAAAATTACAGTCCTCGTGATTCTCACGAGGACTGTACGCGTTCAAGCGTGAAATCGGCAACGATCTTGCCGATCTTTTCTTTTCTAACATTGTACACCGGAGGCTCAACGTACGCTTCCAGCTCGGCAAACGTCTCCGCTGAACCGACACCGAGCTGCTTCAGCACCGCCATCGCCGCCGCTTTCGTCGCCCGCTCGTTCCCGTCTTCGACTTTCACGAGCACGCCGAGCCCTTCCCCGACAATGCCGATCCCTTGCACGCCTTCGGCTCCGACCTTCGCGACGACTTTTCCGCCGTAAGCTTTCATCACGTCGGTATCGAACCGGCGCGTACCGCCGACGAGCTCCGGATGCGCGGTCATCGCTTCCCGCACTTTACGCAGCGCCGCTGCGTGCTTCGTTCCCTCCGGTTCGGCGAGCCGCGCATAGCCGTAAGCGGCGTTGGCGAGCGGCAAGCGGTGCACCGGCACGCCGCAGCCGTCGACGCTCGTGGCAATTTGCTCCGCCGGGTAGTCGCACACCTCGGCGATCACTTGCAAAATCCGTTGTTGCACCGGATGATCCATCTCCCGATACGTGTCAACATCTTCTTTCATGTAAACGGCTGTCGCGAGCATGCCCGAATGCTTGCCCGAACAATTGCTGAACACGGGAGTAAGGTCCCCGCCGCCGAGTATGTGCTTTTCGTACCCTTTTCGGTCTCTCGGCACGTGTGCGCCGCACTGCAAGGCGTCTTCTCCGATGCCGACACGTTCCAGCATCGTGTGAACCCCGCTGCGGTGGAAATCTTCGCCGTTATGGCTGGCACATGCGAGCGCAAGGTCGTTCGCGGTGAACCCGAAGTGGGCGGCTGCGCCTGTTTCGATGAGCGGAACGGCTTGAAACGGCTTCATCGACGAGCGCGCAAACGTTAACCGTTCCGGGTCTCCGTACTTATACAATAATTGGCCGTTACGGTCGACGACGGCCGCGTGAATCGCATGCGTGCTTTCCACGTAATCGCCGCGGTAAACTTTGATCGCGCCATGCGCGGATGGTTGCGTCATTCCACATCTCTCCCTCGTTCGATTCCAATCAAGATTATAGCACGTCACCTAACGCGAAGATAGACAAGCGTTTTCATCTAGGAATAATTTTACACAGATCGCGCATTTTATGAATGAGACTCGTTTGAAAGGAAGGTGTTTGATAAAAAATGAATGATTTGACGCAGTGGAACGACCGCAACCATCCTTTTTCCCGCTTCCGCGAAGAAATGGGCGGCTTAATGCAGCGCTTCTTCAATGATCCGTTTTTCTGGAACGACGATTTCATCGACCGCCGTTCCGGTTTCCAGCCGAAGCTGAACGTGAAGGAACGCCCCGACCGATACGTAGTCGAGGTGGAAGTGCCGGGCATGAATCCGCAGGAAATCGATATTGAATTGCATGGCAACCGGCTGACGATCAAAGGGGAAAGAAGAATGGAAGAAACGGTCAACGAAGAAGGCCATTTTCACCGCATGGAAAGCAGCTACGGCTCGTTTCAGCGTTCGTTCCCTTTGCCTGACGATGCCAACTTGGAGACCATCACCGCCGAAAGCAAGAGTGGTGTCGTCACGATTCAAGTGCCGAAAAACGAACAGCAGCAACCGAGAAAAATCGACATCGGTAACGTCGAACATTGATGGCCGAAAGGCGATGATTTCTCATCCGGGAGCGTCTTCTGCTCCCATTTTTATATGCATTCCGGAACTTGAAATCTTTGGTTGAATAAGGTACTATGAGAAAAAATGATTGATTGATCAATCAAAAAAGGAGAGCCGGCAAAAATGGGGAAACGACAAAAGCAACAAGAAGAGAAAAGGGCAAGGATTGTGAAGGAAGCGATTCCGTTATTCGCGCGAAGCGGGTATACGCAAACGACGATGAACGAGATTGCCAAGGCGTCCGGAGTGAGTTTCGGCAGCGTGTTCACGTATTTCGGGAGCAAAAGTGCTTTGTTCGAGGCATGTGTATTGGAACGGTTGGATGAATGGGGACCGCTGTTGCTGGAAGTCGGGGGGAACGGCGGAAGTGCGTTGCGCCAAATCGAAGAAATGATTCGCGTCCACGTGGAATGGTTTACGCGTGAACAAGAATACTTGAGGCTGATTCAATATGTGCTCGGGCAGCCGGATCGGTTTGAATCGTTGATCCGGCATTTGGACGAATTCCTCGTCCGGTTTCAAGTGGCGTTGCGACCGCTCATCGTTCAAGGACAAGCGAACGGGGAATTGGAACAAGCGGATGCCGATATCGTTGCCTTGGCCTACATCTCCTACTTGAATGGGATTCGGCTGACGATTGGCTTTCCGGCCGAAGAGGAGATTTGGCAAAAGTTCGCCGAGCAGGCGATCTGGTTGTTCCGACCGGTTCGGCCATCCGGGAAGGCGGTGGAGCAATGAAAATTTTCGAATTGCATCCGACCGTGCAGCTGCGTTTAGGCATTCAATTTTTCGCGGCGCTCGTTTCGAGTTCGGTGCTTCCGTTTCTGGCGGTATATTTCGCCGGGCGTCTCGGGCAAACCGTCGTCGGGCTCATGCTCGTCACCATCGTCTTGTCGGGGATCACCGGCGGGTTTGCAGGCGGATTTTATTCGGATAAAATCGGCCGGAAAAAGCTGATGATTGCTGCGGATTTCGTCGTCGTCCTCACGTACGTCGCCATTGCATATGTAAATTCCCCGTGGCATGATTGGCCCTACGTCACTTTCGTCCTGTTCATCGTTGCCACCTTTGCCGAAGGGGTGATGGTTCCCGTTGCACAAGCGATGATCATTGACGTCAGTTCGCCGGACAACCGAAAGTTTATTTTTCGCCTGACCTACTGGGCGATGAATTTAGCGGTCGCGCTCGGCGGCATCATCGGAGCGTATTTGTTCGAGGCACACCATTTTGCGTTGTTTTTAGGCATTGCTGCGGTGAGTGCCGCTTCGATGCTCATTACGATCTTCTGGATTTCGGAGACTTACGTGCCGCGTCAAGTCTCCGAAGAAAAGTCCGCAGCCGGGCCGTCGATTTTTTCCACCTATCTGGCCGTGTTGAAGGATTCCATTTTTATAAAATTTGTCGTTTCCGGCATCTTGTTGCTGTCCCTTGAGCAACAACTGACGAACTATTTGGGTGTCCGTTATGCGCAACACATCCCAACCCAAGATTTGTTTCCGGGCGACGCTTTCCGGTTTCAAGTGGACGGTTTGAAAATGCTCGGCTTTCTGCGGACGGAAAACACATTAATCGTCGTCTTCTTTACGGTTCTCATCACGATGTTGGTCAAGAAATTTTCTGATTCGTGGGTGTTTTACGTCGGTGCCGGGATGTTTACGCTCGGGTATTTCGTGCTTGGGATCAGCGTAAGTCCATGGGTGCTCTTCGCTGCAATGGTCATTGTGTCCGCCGGCGAAGTGTTGTACGCTCCAGTTAAACAAGCGTATTTGGCCAATATTGCTCCCGAAAACCGCAGAAGTTCCTACATGGCGCTCAACAACTTAACCTTTTACATTGCGATGATCGTTGCCGCTGTTTTCATTACGCTCGGCAGTTGGCTGCCATTCGGCGTCATTGCCGGCCTGTTTTTGCTGATGGGGGCGGTGAGCATAGGGTTGTTTCGACGGATCATGCCTGAATTGGAAAAGCGGAGCGCGTTGAACGAAAGCAAACCGTCGGCGGGATAACCGGAAGGAGTTTCGAGGGGCAGCGGTGAATGGTACAATGTAAAAAAAAATCGCGGCGGACACGGACGTTGTCCCAGCCGATCAGAGGAGTGGTTGAAATGAAATATGCCGTTTGGCAGACGGATATTGTCGCCGGCGATCCAGAGCGGAATCGTGCGCAGGCGGCCGAATGGGCGGCGGAAACGGTAAAAATTGATGCCCCGGACGTGCTCGTCTTGCCGGAGATGTGGACGACGGCCTATACGCTGGACCGGCTCGAAGAAGTCGCCGACCGCGACGGCGAACCGACGTTGTCGTTCTTGCGGGAGCTGGCGAAACAACACGGCGTGCACGTGATCGGCGGTTCGATCGCCAACAAGCGGGACGGTGAATTTTACAACACGGCGCTCGTCGTCAATCGCGCCGGCGAAGTCGTCCATACGTACGACAAAATTCACCTCGTGCCGATGCTCGACGAACCGGCCTATTTGGCCGGCGGCACCTCGAGAGCCGCGCTCTTCGAGCTCGACGGCGTCAAAATGGCCGTCATCATCTGCTACGACCTGCGCTTCCCCGAGCTCGCCCGCCAGCTCGCGCTGGCCGGCGCCGAGGTGCTCCACATCGTCGCCGAATGGCCTTCGGCCCGCGCCGCCCACTGGCGCGCCCTGCAACTCGCGCGCGCCATCGAAAACCAAATGCCGGTCGTGTCCTGCAACCGCATCGGCACGACCGGCGGCACCCGCTTCTGCGGGGCGTCGATGGTCATCGACGCCTGGGGCACGGTCCTCGCCGAAGGCAGCGAGGACCGTGAAGAAACCGTCACCGCCGCGATCGACCTCACCCAGGCGGCGACGGTTCGCAAGCAAGTGCCCGTCTTCGCCAGCCGCGTCCCCGACCTCTACTTGTGATTCCGGTCGCCGCCGCGGCTTCTCTCGGCCTTGCGGCTGTCCGACTTTGCCGTCGGATTGCCGCTCGTATATTCATACGTCGCCTTCACATTCGTCTCGCCCGCCTTGTGATTGCTCCACATCTCGTACTTTTCACCGCGATACGCCTGATCCTTTTTCATCCTCTTTCTGCACCTCCTTCCTCTATGTAGCTTTTCTAAATTCACGTTCGTTCATCCCGGAAATTTTATAAGCTGCCTTGCGGCGTTGGGTTACGCTTCGGGTGTGCGGCCTTGCGGCGTTGGGTTGCGCTTCGCGTATGCGGCCTTGTGGCGTTGGGTTACGCTTCGCGTCCACGTTCGTTTGATTAATTTGCATTTTGTGCTTATGACTGGGGCGACAGGCGCAGCCAGTATTGATGCTTGTTTGCTCCAATCATCCTTGGTTTTGCTCCAATCGATCCGGTTTTGGCGCAAAAGAACCCCCTTTTCGCTCCAATCCACGTCATTTTCGCTCCAATCAACGCTTGAATCTGTGGATAACTCCTGTCCGGGCCTCTCTCGCCGTGCTCCGCCAAGCGGAATCCGCAAAAATCGAACGAAAAAGCAAAAAATCTCCGCAAATGACACGCATCCGAGTCAAAAATCGTGTCAGCGAGGCGCGATGGCGGCGCCGGGGGGAACGATACGACATTGCATCAACCGGAAACTCCCGGTTGGCGCGATGTCGACGCCGGGGACACGATTAAGCAGATGCTTGATTTTACAACTTTCTTCTCTTTCGCTTTCCAGAATTCACGTTCGTTCCTCCCGAAAATTTTAGAATGAAAGGTATGTGTTGCTCATGTTTTCACGAATGTTTCATGATTGGCTCAAGGAAGAGACGGCCGCTGAACCCGGCCGCCGCAGACGCGAAATCCTCGAAAACGGCCTCAGCCGAGGCTCCATTGCTTTCCTGCGCGACGTCTGGTACCCCGCCGTCGGCCACTTCACCGACCTTCACCCCGAGTGGGAGCTGCGCGACCTCGGCGGCGGCTATCGCTACCTCGATTTCGCCTACACGCCTGGCGGCGCACGAGGCGCCATCGAGATCCAAGGCTTCGGCCCGCATGCTCGCGACCTCGACGCCACCCGCTTCAAAGACCTTTGCTGGCGCCACTCTTACCTTGCGCTCGAGGGCTGGACGCTGTTGCCTGTCGCGTACCTGTCGGTACGGGACGAGCCTGAGCGGTGCCAGCAGCTCATCCTCGCTTTCATCGGCAAATTCACGTCCCTCGACGTGGACGCCGCGCTTTCATGGACCGAAGCTGAGCTCGTGCGCTTCGCCCGCCGCCGTCTGATGCCGATCACGCCTGGTGAAGCGGCGGTTCATTTGCGGGTGAGTGAAAAACATGCCCGCCGCTTATGCAATCGGTTGGCAGAGAAAGATATTTTCCGTGTTGCGAACGGTCAAATGCGTTATCGCACATACGAGATGAATCTTTCATCTCGGTAGTTCATTCTAACGGACATCAGATCCTCTTAGAGGTGAAAATAGGTAGTCTGAAAAATGTAACGGACATCAGATCTTCTTAGAAGCTCCGAACTTGTGGAAACGAGCAAAAATAGTGCTCTAAGAGGATTCAATGTCCGTTAGAAAAAACATACCCTTTCAAAAGAACGCTAAGGTGACCAGATGTCCGTTACAATATCCAAAACCGGAAATTTTTCGGCCAAAAGCCGAAAAATCTCCCATCTAAACGAAAAAACGAGTCGAGAGATGCCTCTCGACTCGTTCCATCTTACACAGCGCGCAAGAATTTGCGCCCGCTGGCGAGGACGAGCACGCTCACGATCATGCCGGCGGTGCCGACGCGATGCCGCCGGCGAAGGCGGAGAAGGCGATGATGAGCAGGAGGCCGGTGAGCAGGCTGCCGGATGAATCGTTCGGCTGCCGGTGCTGGAAGTTTTGGTTCATTCTGGTTTCCTCTCCTCTGTTTCCCGGTCATCAAGTATTTTTTCATACAATCTTTTCAATTGTGCGAGTTCGGCTTCGTTCAATTTGTTGAAGTAGCGCGCGAAAGTCCGATTGCGCGCTTCTGTGAGGTGTTCGAGAAACGCAGCGCCTCCGTCTGTCAGCTGCAGGCGGACGATGCGGCGGTCTCTTTCGCCTCGTTGCCGATCGATCCATCCGGCTTTGACCATACGATTGGCAAGCAAAGTGACACCGCCGAGCGTGATTTGCAACTGTTCGGCGAGCTGGGACATTTTTAACGGTCCGTTTTGTTCGAGCAGCCGCAGCAAATGCACTTGTGAGCTCGACAGCTCCATGTTCATTTTCATGCGCATGTCCTTGTTGAAACGGCGAATGACGTTGACGAATAATAAGGCGAGATCTTCGTGAATGACAAACCCTCCTCAATTTTAGAGACATCACCTTTCTTAATGTCTGCCAACCCTTGAGTTCGTTCCGGCGTACGGCTAACTCAGTGCCAGTACGAAGCAGCCGGAGTTTTCGGTTAGCCTAACATCGTCTACTCGACGAAGCATTGTTGGGCCCTCCTAATTTTATCGGATGCATGCAATTCCGATCCTGTCATAGTCAATTAACTTTACTATGTAAAGTATTTAACGAGTCAACAATTTTGCCGCCAATTCACCGGTAAAATTTGATATTTACTTCCTTAGGGTGATGTGCTTTAATCACATTAATAGATAATATAGTTTATTTTCAAAACAATACGAAATGGGGGACAATGAAATGAGGCGTAAATTTAAAGCGATCTTGCCTTTCGTCGTTATTTTAGCGTTATTTATGCTTTCCGCCTGCGGCGGAGGAACTTCTTCCGGTACGGGATCGGGAGACGGGTCGAAGAAAGATGAAGCGAGCGGCGGAGCCATCTCCGCAAAAATCGGAGTCATTTCGTATTTGAGCGGACCGGGGGCGGCTTATGGTGAGGCAATCACGAACGGCCTCAAGCTGGCGAAAGAAGAGATCAACGAAGAAGGGAAAGTGAAGATTGAACTTGTCATCGAGGATTCGGCGGGGAAAGCGGATCAGGCGCTTTCAGCAGCACAAAAGCTGATCAACTCGGAAAACGTGAATGCGATTATCGGGCCGACGTTGAGCACTGAGATGCAGGTGGTCGGTCCAGTGGCGGATCAGAACGGGGTGCCGATCATGGGGACGTCGACGACGGCCGCGGGCATTCCGCAGCTTGGGGAGTATGTGTTCCGGGATTCACTGCCGGAGTCGCAAGCGATTCCTGCGGCGATGAAGAAGGCGGTCGACAAATACGGAGCGAAAAAAGTTGCGATTATGTACGGCAACGATGACGTGTTCACGAAATCGGGTTATGACACGATGAAGAAGACGGCCGAAGAGATGGGACTCGAGGTGTTGACGACGCAGACGTTCCAGAAAGGTCAGTCGGATTACAAGGCGCAACTGACGAAAATTAAAAATTTGCAGCCGGATTTGATCCTCTGTTCGGCGCTGTACAATGAGGGCGCGGTCATCATGGACCAAGCGCGAAGCATGGGCATCGATGTGCCGTTTGTGGGCGGCAACGGGTTCAACTCACCGCAAGTGATAAAAATTGCCGGCGATGCCGCTGACGGATTGATTGTGGCAACACCGTGGTTCGGCGGGAAGGATGATCCGAAGGTACAGGCGTTCGTGAAGAAATACGAGGAGGCGTACGGCAAAGCTCCGGACCAGTTCTCGGCGCAGGCGTATGACGGGTTGAAAATTATGGCCAAGGCGATCGCCGATGCCGGATCGGCCGAACGCGACGCGATTCGCGACGGACTTGCGGGCATTGACAGCTATGAAGGTGTGCTCGGCAAATTCTCGTTTGACGATGAAGGCGACGTCGTCATGGAACCGGTCGTGCTCGTCATTAAAGACGGCAAATTCCAAGTTCTCGAATAGAAGGATGTGAAGTCATGTTGCTCGAACAGCTTATTAACGGAATCACGCTCGGCAGCGTTTATGCCATTGTCGCCCTCGGCTACACACTCGTGTTCGGCGTGCTCGGCATCATCAACATGGCTCACGGTGAAATTTTCATGTTCGGCGCGTTCATGGGCGTCGTCACGACAAGCATGCTGCATGCGCCGATCTGGCTGGCGTTTCTCGCGGCGATCGCGGCAACGGCGATGATGGGCTACTTGCTTGAACGCTTGGCGCTCCGGCCGCTCCGCGGCAAGCCGGGCGTCTCCCACCTCGCGCCGCTCATTAGTACGATCGGTGTATCGATTTTGCTTGAAAATTTGGCAAACCAATGGTTTGGCTCCGGGAATCATCCTTTCCGGAGCCGCTTTGCCGAAATCCATTTTACCGTCGGAGACGTGACGGTTTATTTTGTGCAAATCGTCATTTTTGTGATTTCCGTTGTTTTAATGGTCGGCTTGTCCCTCTGGCTGGCGAAGACGAAAGCGGGCAAGGCGCTGCGGGCGACCGCCGAAGATCTTGACACGGCTTCGCTTCTCGGCATTGACACGAAGAAAATGATCACGATCACCGTGATCGTCGCTTCGGCGATGGGCGGGGTTGCCGGCATCCTCGTCGGCATGGCATTCAACTCGGTCAATGCGCAAATGGGACTTTCGGTCGGCTTGAAAGGCCTCGCGATCATCATTCTTGGCGGAATGGGCAGCGTGAAAGGCGCCGTCGTCGGCGGGATGATTCTCGGCCTCTCGGAAACTTTTATCGTTGTCGCCGGTTTTTCCGGGTATCGCGACGCCATCGCTTTTGTGATGATCATCATTATTTTGCTCATTCGGCCTGAAGGCCTTTTCGGAAAACGGGCATCGGACGCGAGGGGGTAAAATATGCTTGGAGAACTCGTCAATCCTTATTACGTGCAAGTGGCGTCGTTCATTCTTATTAACATCATTCTCGGGCTGAGCATCTACATCACGCTCGCTTCCGGCCAACTGTCGCTCGGCAACGCCGGCTTCATGGCCATCGGCGCGTATACTTCAGCGCTTCTCACCGTTAGTGCCCATCTCCCGCTCGTCGTCGGCGTGGTTTGCGGAACTTTTTTTGCAGGAATTCTCGGGGTGCTCGTCGGCATTCCTTCTTTGCGTTTGAAAGGGGTGCACTTGGCGATCGCCACGCTCGGCTTCGGGGAAGTCATTCGCGTCATTCTCGTCAATGCGGGTGCGCTGACGAAAGGGGCCATCGGCATTGCCGGCATCCCGCAGCTCGGGCGGGAGATCTTGAAAGGTTTGCAAACGTTCGGCTTTGACCCGAAAACGATCGGCCTCGCGAACAACGAATTCGTATTTTTATCAATCTTTCTCGTGTTGCTCGTCATCGTCGTGTTTGTCGTTCTGTTTTTCGTCAGGCAAAATCGATCCCGCGTCGGACGAGCGTTTGCGGCCATCAAAATGGACGAACGGGCGGCGGAAACGATGGGCATCAACGTGACGTATTACAAAGTGCTGTCGTTCGCTCAAGGGGCGTTGCTTGCCGGATTCGCCGGCGCATTGTACGCTCACGTATTATCGTACATCAACCCAGGCGATTTTTCTTACCATCGCGCGGTGGAAATTTTAATTTTTGCGGTGTTCGGGGGCAGCGAAGTGATTGTCGGCTCGATTTTCGGCGCCTTTTTCCTCACCTTGCTTCCGGAAGCGCTGCGGTTCTTGGCTGACTACCGTTACATCATTTACGGGGTGATCCTCATTCTCATGATGGCTTTTCGCCCGCAAGGCGTCATCGATGCAAACATGCTGCGCAAGATCGGCGCGTTGAAATCGACAAAACGGGGGGAGGTCGGCCATGGTGCTGCAAGTCCAAAAGATCAGTAAGCGATTCGGCGGCATATCCGCGTTGACCGACGTCTCTTTTTCCGTCAAGGAAGGGGAAGTGTTCGGCTTGATCGGTCCGAACGGGGCCGGAAAAACGACGATGTTCAATATTATTACGGCGGTGTTTGCGCCGACCGAAGGCGAGGTTGCCTTCGGCGGAGAAACGATCAGCGGGAAGAAACCGCATCAAATCACGAAAAAAGGCATTTGCCGAACGTTCCAAAACATTCGGTTGTTCGATAAAATGACGGTGCTGGAAAATGTCATGACCGGGGCGCATGCACGCAGCCAAGCGGGTGTTTGGGGGAGCGTATGGCGAACGAAAGCGCAGCGGCGGGAAGAGCGCGAATTACGCGAGAAGGCGGCCGGCTGGCTGGAGACGGTCGGGTTGGGCGGTGTGGAAGATGTGGTTGCTGAGAATCTCGCGTACGGCCAGCAACGCAAGTTGGAAATTGCGCGGGCGCTCGCCAGCGAGCCAAAGCTGTTGCTGCTTGACGAACCGGCGGCGGGCATGAACGAAGCCGAGACGGAAGAATTGCAGGCGTTGATTAAAAAAATCCAGGCGCTCGGCAAAACGATTGTGTTGATCGAACACGACATGCCGCTCGTCATGGCGGCTTGCGACCGGATCGCGGTGTTGAATTTCGGCGAGAAAATCGCCGAAGGTGAGCCGGAGGCGATTCAAAATCATCCCGATGTGATTGAGGCGTATCTCGGGAACGAGGGGGATGGAGATGGCGACATTGCTTAAGCTTTCCGGCGTGGCCGCGTATTACGGAAACATTCAAGCGTTGAAAGGCATTGATCTCGACGTCAAAGAAGGATCGATCGTGACGATGCTCGGCGCCAACGGTGCCGGAAAAACGACGACGATGAAGACGATTGCCGGGCTGTTGAAGCCGAAGCAAGGAACGGTTGAATTGATGGGCAGCAACGTGACCGGTCTATCGCCGCATTTGCTCGTGCGGCGAGGGATGGTGCTTGTGCCCGAAGGGCGTGCGATTCTGGCGAACATGACGGTTGAGGAAAACTTGGAGATGGGGGCGTTTTCGCGAAGCGACGGCGAAGTGAATGCCGATCTTGATCGCGTCATGGAACGCTTCCCGATTTTGAGAGAACGCCGCCGCCAAACGGGCGGTACGCTGTCCGGCGGCCAGCAGCAAATGCTGGCGATCGCCCGCGCGTTGATGGCGCGGCCGAAGCTCCTGCTGCTCGACGAACCGTCGATGGGGCTCGCGCCGCTCGTCGTTGCCGATATTTTCAAGATCATCGAGGAGATCAACGAAGCGGGTACGACGATTTTGCTCGTTGAGCAAAACGCGCGCCAAGCGTTGAAGGTTGCCGATTACGGTTACGTGCTTGAGACCGGCAAAATCGTCGCCGAAGGCACGCCAGCCGAGCTGCTCGAAAATACGAGCATCGTCGAGGCGTACTTGGGGCGAAAAAAATCCGGATAAAGCCGCTTACATTGCGAGCGGCTTTTTTTATATTATGAAGCAAAAACGTCTTGCAACGGGATTTCCAACCCTTCAAAAAACGGGGAGTGTAAAGTTTGACTGGCGCTCTTTAAAAAGGTTTTGCTGTCGGTAATGTCGTTATTGTCCAACGAATAAACCATGATTTGTTCATTGATGGGATCGACAATCCAATATTCTTTCACCGCGCATTGCTTGTACAGGTCAAGTTTTTTGATCATATCTTTACTTCTCGTGGAAGGCGATAAAACTTCGACGACCAGGGTCGGCGTTCCTTGATAGCGGTCTTTCTCATCGCGATTGTCCTTGTCGCAAATGACGAGAATGTCCGGTTGAACGACGCAAATGTTATTTTCTTCTTTCAATAAGGTTACATCAAACGGAGAGGTCAATGGGACACACTTCTTACCTTTAAACCACAAATAGAAGGTACCGTGAAGTTCATGGACGATGTGTTGGTGTTTATAAGAAGGAGAAGCTAGATTGTAGATGACACCGTCGATTAATTCGTAGCGTTGTTCCGATGCCTCCGTTAACTCCAGAAATTCCTCGTATGATACCCAGCCTTCGGTTGATCGATACTCTGAAGATTTTACCCTGACTGAATCGGGCTCGTGACAAGGAACTATTTTCACAACATCTTTCCCATTTTTCGTTACGATGATTTCCTCTTTCGCTTCGGCAAATTTTAAATACTTTCCGAAATTATTTTGCACTTTCGTCGAGGCCACTCTCATTTCAAAGACACCTCTTTTAGCTAAATTTCTTTAAATATATCATAAAATAGGTATATTTTTAAGTTCATTCATGAAATTTAGCTAATTATCACCTAAACAAAGGTCCACAATTTCCTGTTTAAATCGTTGGAAATATCGTATAATTCAAAATAAAGCAGGACAAGGATGGGGGCAGCGCAACAAGTTCGGCGGCGGCTCCATAAAAAGATGTTGGGCTGTTGCAAGGCGGACAGTTTAGGGAGGTGGCGGCAAAATGAAAGTTTCCTTGTTTATTACATGCTTGTGCGACGTGATTTATCCCGACGTCGGTAAAGACGTCGTCGAAGTGTTGGAGCGTCTCGGCTGCGAGGTTGATTTTCCAGCAGGCCAGACGTGCTGCGGGCAGCCGGCGTATAACAGCGGCTATCGGAGGGAAGCGGTGAAGGCGGCGAAGCCGATGATCGAGGCCTTTGCCGACTCGGACTATGTTGTAGCACCGTCGGGCTCGTGCGCGGCGGTCATCCATGAATATGAAAAGTGGTTTCCCGGCGAGCCGGTATGGCAGGCGAAAGCCCGGCAGTTGGCGGCGAAAACGTATGAGTTCACGCAGTTTCTCGTCGATGTGCTGAAAGTGACTGATATCGGGGCAAGATACAAGGCGCGGGCGGCGTACCATACGTCGTGCCATATGACACGGCTGCTCGGGGTGAAGGAAGCACCGCTCAAGCTGCTCGAGCATGTCGAAGGGCTCGAGCTTGTGCCGATTTCGAATGCGTACGATTGCTGCGGATTCGGCGGGACGTTCGCGGTGAAGATGGCCGCCATTTCGACGGCGATGGCGGATGAAAAAATTTCCCATGTGGAGGCGGCGAAGGCGGACGTCTTGATTGGCTCGGACGGCGGGTGTTTAATGCACTTGAAAGGGCGGATCGACCGGCTCGGCCAGCCGGTGGAAGTGAAGCATATCGCGCAAGTGCTGAATGGACGATGAAGAAGGAGGCGATTTCGGGATGCCGATGAAAATCGAGGGCGGTCCGTTCAAGGCGCGGGTGGAGGAAGCGTTGCACAACGACTTCATGCGCGGTGCGGTGCGGAGGGCACAGGACGGATTGCGCGGACGAAAGCTGGCGGCGACGAATGAGGATCGTGACTTCGAAGATTGGGAAGCGTGGCGGCAAGCCGGGGAGGCTGTTCGCCGCCATACGATTGAAAATCTCGATTATTATTTAGAGCAGTTGAGCGAAAATGTCGAGGCGCGCGGCGGGCACGTGTTTTTCGCAGCAACGGCGGAAGAGGCGACGGCCTACATTCGCCAGGTCGTGAAAGCTAAAGATGCGAAGCGGATTATAAAATCGAAGTCGATGGTCACGGAGGAAATCAGCTTGAACGCGGCGCTTGAGGCGGACGGGTGCGAAGTCGTCGAGACGGATCTCGGCGAGTACATTTTGCAGCTCGACGACCACGAACCGCCGTCGCATCTTGTGGCACCGGCGGTGCACAAAAACCAAGCGCAAATTCGCGAGTTGTACGCGAAGAAAATCGGGTATACGGCGACAGAGAAACCGGAAGAAATCACGGCGCACACGAGGAAGGTGCTGCGGGAGACGTTTCTGCATGCGGACATCGGCATTACCGGCTGCAATTTCGCCGTTGCCGAAACAGGAACGGTGACGCTGCTCACGAACGAAGGAAACGCTGATCTGGCGACGAGCTTGCCGAAAACGCAAATCAGCGTCATGGGCATGGAGCGACTTGTGCCGACGTGGGAAGATCTCGACATCCTCGTCAGCCTGCTCAGCCGTTCGGCCGTCGGCCAGCGGCTGGCGACTTACGTGACCGCGCTCACCCCCGGCCGCGAAGAAGGCAGTGTCGACGGACCGGAAGACTTCCATCTCGTCATTGTCGATGCCGGCCGTTCGAAAGCGCTCGGCACCGAGTTCCAGGACGTGCTTCATTGCATTCGCTGCGGTGCCTGCATCAACGTCTGTCCTGTCTACCGCCATATCGGCGGCCACGCGTACGGCTCGATCTACCAAGGCCCGATCGGCGCGGTGCTGTCGCCGATTCTCGGCGACAGCGATGCCTTCAAAACGCTGCCGTTCGCCTCGAGCCTATGCGGCGCTTGCACGGAAGCGTGCCCGGTTGGGATTCCGCTTCACGAGCAGCTCGTGGCGCACCGCCGCGCCATTGTTGAAGACCACGGCGAGGCGCCGTGGTTCGAAAAGCTGGCGATGCGCGGCTTCGGAGCGGCCGCCGCGAAGCCGGAGCGATTCGCGCGTGCCGGAGGCACGGTGCGGTTAGCGAAGCCGCTCGCGAGAGCGTGGACGGCGGAGCGCGAATTTCCCGCGCCTGCCCGCACGACGTTCCGAAAATGGTTTGAGGAACGGAAGGGGGCGGGGCGGTAATGGAGCGCGAGCGGTTTTTGGCGCGCGTGGCCGCAGGCCTCGGGCGCGAGCGGCGACGCGAAGCGGAGCGGCCGGATTGGCGCGGCCAGCCGCATCAAAGGCTTTATGCGGATGAGAGCGCCGAGGCTTTGGGCGACTTGTTCGAAGAACAATGTCGGTTCATGAAGACGGAAGTGAAACGGACGTCGCGGGCGGAGCTGGCGGAGGTGCTGGAAAGCACGGCGGCGGAGTATGGCGGCGGGCCGGTGGTCGTGTCGGACGACGAGCGCTACGAGGCGTACGGGCTCGGCGGCTTTTTGCAACGGGAAGGCGTGAGTGTGTGGGATGACGCGAAAGGGCGCGGGATGATCGAGCTCGCGGAGCGGGCGAAGGTCGGCGTGTCGTTCGCCGACCTGGCGTTGGCGGAGTCGGGGACGGTGGTCGTCTTCAGCCGGCCGGGGAACGGCCGGACGTTGCATATGCTGCCGGAGAATTACATCGCCATCATCCCGAAAGGCCGTCTTGTCCCGAGATTCTCGCAAGCTTCGCGTTACATCCAAGAAAATTTTATCCGAAAAAACGGGGTTCCTTCTTGTGTGAAATTCATCTCGGGGCCGTCGAACAGTGCGGACATTGAACTGAAGTCGGTCGTTGGGGTGCATGGACCGGTTCGAGCGGCGTTTTTGCTTGTCGAAGATGCGTGACGCGGGATCGTAATCGTTTTGTCAGGAATTTATGCGTAAACTGTCGCACAATTGCAACAAAAAACGGGTATCGAAAGGTAATCCAACCTTTAAAGGGGTGAAAACGATGGGTTATCACAAGATACTTGTTGCTTTTGACGGTTCTGAAGACGGTGTAAAGGCACTCCGGCATGCGATCGATTATGGGAAAGATCGGAAAGTTCATTTGGATGTGGTGACCGTCGTAAAGAGTCACCAGCGAGGCGAACACATTCATGCGATTCCCGGCGCGAGTGCGACGATGTTGCAAGGAAGCGAGGCCGGTCAAATGGCGCCGCGGACGATTAACGCGGAAGCGGAACGGGCCGGTGTTCATCACGAAGTGATGGATGACAAGACGCGGGCGAAAGGGGAGGAAACGCTGAAAGAGGCGAAAGCGGAACTGGAGGGGACGGCGATTTCGTACGAAACGCACGTGCTCAACGGTGAACCGGCTGATGAAATCGTGGATTTTGCGGTGGCGCACGAAAACGACTTGATTGTCGTCGGAAATCGAGGGCTGAGCGGCTTGAAAAAGTTAGTGCTCGGCAGTGTCAGCAAGAAAATCGTCTCACGAGCCCACTGTCCGGTGCTCGTCGTTAAATAATTCATCATGCTCTTCCCGGCAGTCGGGAAGGGCGTTTTTTTTATGAATCCGGGGTTCAGGCGGTCTTGCGAACTTTCCGTCGCATCCGGCTTTCTTTGCTGCTGTTGAATGCAGTTGGGGGTGTTGAAGAAAGTTTCGTCGTGTCAGGCTCGCCGTCTTTCGGTATACTGGGAACTAGAATGGAGGTGGATCCGCATGACGGAACAAGTCAAGCATGAGGTGTGCCGGTTGTACGAACGACTTTTGCAAAGCTGGAACGATCAAGACGCTGCGGGCATGGCATCGTTGTTCACTGGAGACGGCGAGAGTATCGGGTTTGACGGCAGCGAAGGGGTCGGCCCCGGTGAAATCAAGGCCCACTTGCAGCCGATCTTTGAACACCACGAAACGGCAAACTATGTTTATAAAATTAAGGACGTCCGCCTTTTAGGGCCGGGGGTGGCCGTGTTGCGGGCGATGGCCGGGATGGTTCCGCCAGGCAAAACGGATATCAACAGCGAGTTGAATGCGCATCAGACGATGGTGGCGGTTGAGGACGGCGGCAGCTGGATGGTTGCGCTGTTTCAAAACACACCGGCGCAGTATCACGGCCGGCCGGAGCTTGTCGAGGCGATGACGAATGAATTGCGAGAGGTTTAATGAGCGATGTATTTAACGATAAAAGAAACCGCCGAATACTTGTCCATGTCGGAAGCTCAAGTGGAAAGGCTGATCATGCAAGGGAAAATTCGGGCGTTGCACGACGGCGGGGACTATTTAATCTACAAAGAGCAGTTTAATGCCCATTTGCGGGAAGTAGAGAAGGCGAAAAAGCGGCTGGAAGAAGAACCGCTTCCCGAAGATTGGGACGTGAAGGACGAGGATTGAAAAATAGCGGAACCGAGCGACCCTATTTTCGGCTGAGACCGTGGAATAGAGTCCTCTCGTTCCGCTATTTTTTCGGATACTCCGAACTCGCCAAAATAACGTCACTGCGTTCCGTTATTTCGCAGCCAAGCGGCTGCGAAGTCGACGAGCGCACGCTGCTCAACGAGTTTCGCGTCGGCGGAGCCGACGCGGCCGGCGCGGACCGTGTGCGCTTGTTCGAAAGCGGCGCCGATCGCCGGAAAACGGTCTTCGTCGTAGTCGAGTTCGCCGTAGGATTTCCACACTTTGCGACCGTTTTCGAAGATCGGGCTCCGCTTCGTGACCGGCGCGGCCGCGCCGGAATGATGCTCGGCAAGGTGCATCGACGTGTTGCTGTCGTAGTTCGTGCCGAGCATCAGCACATGGCCGCCGAGCCGGTACACGGCGCCGAGCGGCGACGCATCGCCGAGTCCGTCATCGAGCGAATGGTTCGCGGTTACGAACTCGGCGTGCTTGCCCCAGGCGGCGAAGGAATGCACCGGATGGTTGCTGCGCAACACATCCGGAAAGGTACGAAACGCCTCGGCGATCGCGCCGATGAAAAAGGTCGGCGTGATCGCAGGGTCGAACGCCGGCATTTCTTCGCGGACGGGCGCCCACCACGACTGGGGAATGGGAGGGTTCTCCCATTCCGCGGGGTCGGACAGGTTGGCGCTGTGGGCCGGCATGATGAGCGTGCCGTCGGGCGTGAGCACGTCCTGCAGCGCTTGGATGACGGCGACGGGGCCGCCGCACACCCAGCCGAGCGAGCTGAGCGAAGTATGCGCGAGGAGGGTCATGCCGGGCGAGAGCCCGAGCGCTCGTAAATCCCGGGCGAGGGATTTGCGGGTGCGCGGGGCATCCGCACCGGAAATGGCTTTTTCTTCTGACATCGGGGGTACCTTCCTTTCGCAAACAATAACCCGGGCCGTTGACGGCCCGGGTTCCTCTAGTTTACCAGTTTCGGATCGGTCCGTCGTCAAGGCAGCCGGGACGGACGAGTCCTTTTAGAAAGTTCTTGCTGACGGGGAGCGTGACCATATGCTCGATCCAATGGTCGCGCTCGCGTTCGGGCAAGCGCACAAAAAACGATTCCGCGGTGAGGTGAATGAAAGCGTCGTCCTCGCCGCTGATGCCGAAATCAAAGCTCCAGACGCCGGTTTTTGAGATGCGCCCGGACGTGTCCGTGCGAATGATCTTGATCCCGTCTTGTTCCTGGTAGCGATCCAATACGTTCGACTCGAAAAACAGCTGCAGCTTTTCGGGCGTATTTTTTTTCGATAATTCGTTGAAGAACTGTTTTGCGATCGTGATGTCACTGACTTTTTCCAAGCCGATCCCTACTTCTCGATCGGAACGCCGACCATGCTGCCCCATTCGGTCCACGATCCGTCGTAATTCCTGACATTTTTATAACCGAGCAATTCATGCAACACGAACCACGTATGCGCCGAACGTTCGCCGATGCGGCAATACGTGATGACGTCTTTGTCCGGCGTTACTCCTTTGCCGCCGTACAATTCTTTCAATGCGTCTTCGGACTTGAACGTGCCGTCGTCCTCCGTCGCTTGTTTCCAAGGGATGTTGGCTGCGCCGGGGATGTGTCCGCCGCGTTGCGCCGTTTCCGTCATGCCCGGAGGTGCGATCACTTCTCCCGTGAATTCTTGCGGGCTGCGCACGTCCACGAGCGCCGTCGCGCTGTTCAAGGCATCCATGACATCCGGCTGCAACGCCCTCAGCGATGGATCAGAAGCTTTTACCGGGTATTCCGTTTTTTCCACGGACGGTACTTCCGTCGTGTAGTTGCGGTTTTCTTGCTCCCATTTCACGCGGCCGCCGTTGATGAGCTTCACTTTTTCGTGGCCGAACATTTTCAGTTGCCAGTAAGCGAACGCGGCAAACCAGTTGTTGTTGTCGCCGTACAATACGACCGTCGTGTCCGGCGTGATGCCCGATTCGCCAAGCAGGTCAGCCATCTGTTCCGGGCTTAAAATGTCCCTGCGCACATTGTCGTTCAGCTGGGTCGTCCAGTTCCAGGCGATCGCGCCTTCAATATGTCCCGATTCATATGCACTGTTGTCGACGTCGACTTCGACGAGTTGGACGTCTTTGTCGCCTTTATGGTCGTCTGCCCATTGCGTAGAAACGAGTGCTTCCGATTGAATTTCAGCCATTTCGTGTAAAACCTCCTTGAAAAATTGAACTTTGATTTCAAAATACTACTAAACCGGTGGGATTACAAGAGTATTGCTTGATTAGTCGGAACTTTTTATAAAATTGACACCGGAATCACAGTCGCGGAGCGCGCCGATGCTTCGTCGCCTGTTCGAACGCGTAAGCCAATTTTATCAAAACGCCTTCCTCAAACGCCCGTGCCGTGAACGTCACCCCGAACGGCTCCCCTGTCGCCGTGAACCCGCCTGGCACCGTAATCGACGGATACCCGGCTCGCGCCGGCATGTCCGCTCCGAAAATTCGCCGGAAACGCAGCGCATCGAGCCCGTGCTCCGCCATCGCCCGGTCAATGCCATTTTCCCGCGAATTTTCGATGTCATGGATGCGGCTCTCGAGATACGCCGCCTCCGTCAGCGTCCCGCTCGTCGCTTCCGCTTCGAGCAGCAACGTCTGCCCGTACTTCAGCACGCTCTCGGCATGCGCCTCGTTATACGCGATCACTTCGCGCAGCGAATGCGGCTGCCCCGGCGCCAACTTCGCCAGATACGCATTCAGGTCCGCCTTAAATTCGTGCACAAGCACGTCCAGCGTCCACTCGTTCCCCGCGCTCGCTATCGCGACCGGGTCTACGACCCGCGCGCCCATCCGCTCCAGCTGCGCGATCGCCGCTTCCATCACCTTGCGCTGCTCCGGCTCCAGCTCCTCGAAGCATCCTTCGCGAACGACGCCAATGCTTGCGCCGTTCATGCCGTTCGCGTCGAGATGCTTCGTGTAGTCTTCGCGCTCGCGCGGCGCCTTCCCCGTCGCCGGATCCTCCGGATCCGGCCCGGCGAGCGCGCCGAGCAGCAGCGCCGCATCGCGCACCGATCGCGCCATCGGACCTGCCGTGTCCTGGCTGTGCGCGATCGGGATAATGCCGCTGCGGCTCACGAGGCCGACCGTCGGCTTCACGCCGACAAGCGCATGCGCGCTTGCCGGGCTCAGGATCGAACCCGACGTCTCCGTGCCGACGGCGAGCGCCGTCATGTTGGCGGCGACCGCCGCCGCCGAGCCTGAGCTCGATCCGCCGGGATCGTGGCGGCAGGGGCCGTACGGGTTCAGCACTTGGCCGCCGCGCGAGCTATACCCGTTCGGCATGCCTTCCGTCATGAAATTCGCCCATTCGGTGAGATTCGTTTTGCCGAGGATCACGGCGCCCGCTTCACGGAGCTGCTTCGCGACGAAGGAGTCCTTGGCGGCATACGAATCTTTCAATGCGAGCGATCCGGCACTCGCGTGCATTTTATCGCCGGTATCGATGTTGTCCTTGAGCAGGACCGGGATGCCGTGCAGCGGACCGCGAGCACCGCTTTCCGCGCGTTCCGCGTCGAGCGCGGCGGCGATGTCGAGCGCGTCCGGGTTGATTTCAAGGACGGCGTTGATCGCGGCTCCTTCATGGTTATGCTTTGCGATTTGCTCCATGTAAGCGAGGACGATTTGCTCGCTTGTAAGCTCGCCGGAGGCCATCGCCTTTTGCAGGTCGTCGACTGACCATTCTGATAGGTTCATTTCTGTTTTCCCCTTTTTTGTTTGTGATGGTGTTCAAACGAATATGTGATCTGATAAAAAACGAGAATGAATGGGTTCACGATGTTTACAGACATGTGCTCCGCTCAGCAGTTGGAGCGTGATGCGGACGAAATGTCCGCTGCTGCGAAACTTGAAATGTCAGCGGACACCATGAATCTCTGTAAAGAAACCGAACACTGATGACGGAGGCGGCGAAAATGCCGGAATCGCTCATGACAGACGTTATTTCCGGTATAATGCCCGGATTTGAAATTTATCGCTCACTGGAAGCGCTATTTTCCGGAAAGGGTGGAAATTCGCGAAGAAATTCACGTGAATTCGGGAAATAGCGCTCCTCATGAGCGATTTCATCTGAAAATCGCCATTTTTAAGAAAATAAGCCTCCTGGTGAGCGTTATTGGCCATCCCAGCGACAATCTTTCATGTCCGCCGCAGCGGACATGTTCCAATCCGCCCGTCCGTTTTTCCTCCATCTTACACCTGACCCAACCGGCAGGCAACGTACGTCAACTCCCATCACATAGTCTCAACTGACGACTATGTTAAAATTGGAAAAAAAGCGAATGGTGAGAGGATGTGAATGCAAACATGACAAACCAAGTACACTGGGGAATCCTCGGTAACGCCGGAATCGCGCGCAAAGCGCTCATCCCAGCGATCCAACGCGCGGACAATGCGAAGCTGTACGCAATCGCGAGCGCGAGCTCGAACGTGGAACAAGCGGCGCGGGAATATGGAGCCGAACAGGCTTACACCAACTACGAAGCGTTGCTCGAAGATCCGGAAGTGGACGCGGTGTACATTCCGCTGCCGAACGGCTTGCATGCGGAATGGGTGAAGAAGGCGGCAGCGGCGGGCAAGCATGTGCTGTGCGAAAAGCCAGCGGCGTTGACGGCGGCGGAAGCCGCCGATATGGTCACGGCATGTGAACGCAGCCATGTCCTCTTCATGGAGGCGTTCATGTACCGGTTTCATCCGCAGCATGAGAAGGTGCGCGCGCTGATCGCCGAAGGGGCGATTGGCGAGGTGCGCACGATGCGCTCGCGGTTCAGTTTCACGCTGAACGATGCGGCGAACAACATACGGACGAATCCCGAGCTCGGCGGCGGGGCGCTGTATGACGTCGGCTGCTATTGCATTCATGCCAGCCGCTATATGCTTGGAAGCGAGCCGACGCACGTGTATGCGCAAGCGAGAATTGACGGCCGGTTCGGCGTCGACATGACGACGAGCGGGCTGCTGACGTTTGCCAACGGCGTGCAAGCGGCGTTTGATTGCAGCTTTGAGGCGCCGGACGAGGAGTTTTACGAGGTCGTCGGCAGTGAAGGGCGGATTTATGTGGAACGGCCGTTTCGGCCGGACAAAACGGACGACGGCAACGGACGTATCGTCGTGAACGGGGAAACGCATGTGATTGAAGGCGATGCGTACAAGGCGCAAGTGGAGCATTTTTCACGATGCGTACTCGAGCAGACGGAGCCGGTGCATCCGGGAGCAGAAACGGTGAGGAACATGCAGGTGATTGATGCGTGCCGCGAGGCGATGCGCACCGGAAACGCGGTGAGCGTTTCGAGGTGAAACTTTATCGAGGGTTATACGCGGCGCTTGCCGGGTTGCTGGCCGTTTCGTTCGCACTGACGGTGTATTTTATGATTCGGGGTGTGCAATCGGATGCCGGTTTGGCGAAATCGTCTGAATACGTTCGGCCGCACTATCATTTCGTGCTCATTCCTGAGGAAATGGACAATCCGTATTGGCGGTCAGTGCAGAAAGGGGCCGACGCTGCGGCGAAAAAGTACGGCGCCGTTGTCGAGTATCGCGGGCCGGTACAGTCGAATCTTTCCGAACATATAAAAGTAATGCGTGAATCAGTGGCCGCGAAGGTGGACGGCATTCTTACGCAAGGCCTTGATGAACGGGAAGTCGCGGTGATCAATGATGCGATTCAACACGGCATTCCCGTCGTCACTGTGGATACAGATTTGCCCGGCAGCCGGAGGCTTGCCTATGTCGGGACGGACAATTATGCGGCTGGGCTGAAAGCCGGCCGGTATTTGGCGAAGGCGACCGGCGGGCTGGCGAAAGTCGGCATCGTCACCGGAAGTTTCGAATCGACGGGGCAGCGGCTGCGCGTGAAAGGGTTTCGCGACGCGGTGGCGGAGATTCCCGGGATTGAAGTGGTTGCCGTTGAATCGTCGCAGATTTCACGAGTGCAGGCGGCCGAGAAAGCTTATAAAATTTTCCGGGAGCACCCGGAAGTG
Organism: Bacillales bacterium; assembly: GCA_035700025.1. Taxonomy (NCBI): domain Bacteria; kingdom Bacillati; phylum Bacillota; class Bacilli; order Caryophanales; species Caryophanales bacterium. Next base: position 24,014 of record DASSOY010000025.1, read on the forward strand.
AATGCCTTTTTCGGGACGAGCGCGCTCGACGGGATCGGGATCTCCGCTGCGGCGCAAAGTCTCGGCCAGTCGAAAACGGTGTTCTTGCTCGCTTTTGATGCGGTCGAGGACACGCTCACTTTAATGAAGGACGGCAAGATTGACGCGACGATTGTTCAGAAGCCTTACGAAATGGGGTATGAAAGTGTGAGGCTGATGGTGGAAATCGTCAACGGCAAACCGGTGACGGAACGACACGTAACGCCGGTGAACATTGTGCTTCCGGCGGACTTGCCGCTTTCGCGGAAGGCGGAACGCCGATGATTCGCATTCGCACGAAGTTGTTCTTGTTTCTGCTGCTTCTCGCAGCGCTGTTGAACTCCGTGGCGTATTTTTTATATCAAAACGGGCAACGCTCGATCGATGAATACAACCGTGTGCTGCAGCGATTTTATTTGTTGAATGAAGTTTCTCAGCAAACCTCGGCGGTTTTCGAACAGCTGAACGTTTATTTGGCGGAACAAACGCCGGAAGCTTACGGTGACTACTTGCGCGCCCGCACTAACCTGAAACGCAAGCAAGATCAATTGTCTGCCATCGCTACGCAAGCCAACGGGTTGACGGTGGATAACTACCGCAACATGATTACGAGTTTCCTTGAAGAATGTGCGATCGTTTCCGGTTCGTTTCAGAGCGGTTCGATCGACCGTTATTCAGCTCATTTGCCGAAGGCGGAACGAATTTCCTTGTTCATCAAAGAAACCACCCTTGATTTGCTCAACGAGGAATTGGCCCGGTATCAAAATTTTTATTTGCAAATGAACAAAAAGAGCGCATATTTCCAATCGATGGGCATTTTCGTGTTCGTCTCGACGTTTTTGCTTTGTGCGTTGTTTGCGCTCTGGTTCTCAAGGGGCATCACACAGCCGATCGGGCAGTTGACGGCGGCCGCCCGGGAAATTTCACAAGGGCAGTTGGACGGGGAGCCGGTGCAGGCGTACACGAAAGACGAATTGCGTTTTTTGACGCAAACGTTTAATGAAATGCGTGCCGACATTCGTCGTCTCGTAGGGGAAATCAAGGAACAATCGGAGCTCGACCAGCTGTTGAAAGAGATGGAACTGAAAAGCTTGCAAAGCCAAATTCATCCGCATTTCTTGTTCAACATTTTGAACACGCTTTCGCGCACCGCCTATTTGGAAGGCGCGGAACGGGCGAGTGCCTTGATCGATTCGACGGCAGCGCTCATGCGCCATAATTTGTCGCGGCTTGATCGTCCGACGACGCTCGGCAAGGAAGTGGAAATCATCCGGGAATATTTCTTTCTCCAGTCGGCGCGGTTCGGAGATCGGGTCTCGTTTCGCACTGAGATTGACGAAGGTTGTTTGCAGCGGCCGGTGCCGAACATGACGTTGCAGCCGATCGTGGAGAATGCGTTCGTGCACGGAATCGAATCGTATGAAAACGGAGCGGAAATCACGATAAAAATTGCGCCCGAAGGCACCGATGTGCTCGTGGAAGTGTCCGACAACGGGGTAGGCATGGACGAGGCGACGCGCCAACGGCTGTTGGCTGACGCGGAAACAGAGGCGAACGGCGATGAGCGGACGTTTGAGGATGCGGACAGGGGTGAACCGGATGGTGCCGGCCGAGGTGAAGCCGCGGCGAGCCGGGAACGGGAGCGGGACGGTTCAGAAGCGGCGAAACCGCACGGGCATTCGACGGGGCTCGGCGTCCATAATGTCATGAAACGATTGGCGTTGTTTTATCGAAAAGAAGGGTTGCTCGACATCCAGTCGGCGGTAGGGCAAGGAACGACGGTTCGCTTGCGGTTGCCGGAGATAACGGGAGGTAAAGATGAGTCGTTATAAAATTATGATCGCCGACGACGAAGAAATTGAGCGGCTGGCGATGCGCAATATGTTAGCCGAAGGCGTCCAAGAAGCGGAAGTCATTGCTGAGGCGGCGAACGGCCGTGAGGCTGTGGCGTTGGCTGCGAAACGAATGCCGGACGTCGTTTTCATGGATATTAAAATGCCGGGAATGGACGGCGTCGAGGCAGTGAAGCGGATCAGGGAAGCGCAGCCGGATGTCAAATTCATTATGGTCTCGGCGTTCGATACGTTCGCGTACGCCCGTGAAGTCATGAAGGAGGGCGTGAAGGACTATTTGTTGAAGCCGAGCAAGAAGGAAGAAATTTGGCGGACGGTTCGGCGCGTGCTCGCGGAAGTGGAAAGCGAGCGGGCGGAGCGACGGGAGCGCGAAGCGCTCGAGGGGAAATTGCGTCAGGCGGAGTCGGTTGTGCGAGCGGAGTGGGTGACGGCGCTGTTTCTGAACCGGGTGGAGGAGGCGGAAGCCGCCGACCGGTTCGGGTTTATTGACTGGCGCGAACAGACGGCGTATGCGGCCGTATGCCGAGTGGCGGGAAGAGAGCAGGAGAAAGCGGCGTATGAATGGCTGCGGCAGGAGTGGATTCGTCGGGAGGAAGCGTTTGTCGGGCCGCTGATCGGCGGGCATGTGCCGGTGCTTGTCCCGGTGCGAGACGGAAAGGATGGCAGGACGGTGCGTGCGAAGGCGGTGCGGGGAGCGCAGCGGATATTGGCGGACTTTGAGGCGGTGTTCGCGGATGTGGCGCTGGCGATCGGAATGGGCACGGAAGTGGAGCGGCTGGAGGCATTCAGTACGTCGTGCGACGAGGCGTTGATGGCGTTGGACCAGACGAACGCGAATGTGCGGGTAATGATGTTTCATGCTTCTTTGAATGCGGGAAGGGGCGCGGAAGATTTGCGGCTTGAGCAGTCGTTGTTGGAAGCGGTTCATGACGGTCAAGTGCAACTGATGCTGCGCCTGTTCGACAAATGGGCAGCTGGAAAAAGTAAAACAAGTGATTTCGGACGGGAGCTCGAAGATGTTGCCTACCGTGCAGAACGGATGACGGAAAATGCAGGTGTTGTACTTGCGCCGCACGAACAAGTCAAGGACTCCGGCGACATTCACGAGCGGGTAGCTGCGGTGCGAACAAGACTGCTTTCGATCGCCAAACAAATGGACAAGTGGCAGCACGAACACGCTTACGGAACGTTGGAAGCGGCGAAACGATACATGGAAGCGAATTTTCAAAGCGCCTTGACGTTGGAAGAAACGGCGGAGCACGTCGGGCTGAGCCCTTATTATTTCAGCAAGCTGTTTAAAGAACGCTCCGGGACAACTTTTATCGACTATGTCACCGATTTGCGCTTGAAACAGGCGAAACAGCTGCTCCGAACGAGCGGCATGAGCTTGAAAGAGATTTGTTATGCGTGCGGATACGGGAATCCAAACTACTTCAGCCGCCTGTTCAAGAAACGGGTCGGCTGTCCGCCAAGCGAGTACCGGTCGAATGGAGAACCGCAAAAAAAGGAAGAAGATCGCAAAAAAAGGAAGGAAATTGACGCCCACGGCGACCAAGGAGTCCCTTACAATCAATCATGACAGCGTTTACATTTAGTAAAGGGGGAATTCCTGAATGAAAAAGAAGTTCAGCTTATGGACGGTCATGCTGCTCGTCGTTGCTTTGTTATTGTCGGCATGCGGCGGGTCTGGATCCGGATCGGAAGACGCATCCGGGGATGCCGGAGACGGCGGCAGCGGCAAAGTCAAGTTGGAAATTTTCAGCTGGTGGACGGCAGGCGGTGAAGCAGATGCGTTAAAAGCCTTGTTGAAAGGGTTCAAAGAAAAATATCCGAACATCGACGTCGTTAATGCTGCGGTCGCCGGCGGTGCCGGATCGAATGCGAAAGCGGTGCTTTCCACGCGGATGCAAGGCGGAGATCCGCCGTCGACGTTCCAGGTTCACGGCGGAGCGGAACTGTTTCAATGGGTGAACGCGGGAAAAATGAGCCCGCTTGATGAGTTGTACAAGGAGAAAAGTTGGCAGGACAAGTTTCCGCAAAAAGTGATTGACATGAACAGCAAAGACGGTCACGTCTGGGGTGTGCCGATTGACATTCACCGCGGAAACGTCGTGTTTTACAACAAAGCGATTTTTGAAAAATACGGCATCGAACCGCCGAAAACGTTTGACGAGTTTTTCGCGGCTGCGGAAAAGCTGAAGGCGAATGGCGTAACGCCGCTCGCGCTCGGCGACAAAAACGTTTGGCCGGCAACGATGTTGTTTGAAAACGTGTTGCTCGGCACGATTGGGCCGGAAAACTATGCGAAATTGTGGACCGGCGAGCTTTCTTTCGACAGCGAAGGCGTCCGGAAAGCGGCAGAACGGTTTAAAAAGATGCTCGATTACGTGAACGAGGGTCATAGTTCGCTCGCCTGGCAAGATGCCACACAGCTGATCATTGACGGCAAGGCGGCAATGAACGTGATGGGCGACTGGGCGGAAGGCTATCTCGTCAGCAAAGGTTGGAAACCGAACGAAGACTTCGGCTGGATCGAATCACCGGGAACGACGGACGATTTTATGATCATCAACGACTCGTTCGGCCTCCCGAAAGGCGTGGAACATCCCGATGCGGTCAAGAAGTTCCTCGGTTATCTCGGCACGCCGGAAGCGCAAGCGGCGTTTAACGAAATTAAAGGATCGATTCCAGCGAACACGGAAACGGACATGTCTGGATTCAACGAATACAGCCAATCGGCGATGAAAGACTTTAAAGCGGCTGATGAAAAAGGAACGCTCGCGTTGAGCCTTGCCCACGGTTCCGCGGCACCTCCGGGATTCTTGAATCAAGTGAACACCGCCGTCAATATGTTCGTCACCCAAAAGGATGTCGATTCGTTCCTGCGATCGCTGAAGCAGGCAAGCTCACAATTGCAGTAACCAATGGGGGCGCCGCAGGCGCCCTTCTTTTCTTTAGGGGAGGGAGAAACATATGAACACGCAACCGACAACTGCAAAACGTCCGCTGCTTCCGCGGACGAACGCAAAACGGCGGCTTTCGAAAGACCAGCTGCTCGCCTTTTTATTTTTAACGCCTTCCTTGCTTTTGATCGCTGTTTTCGTTTACGGGTTCATCGGCTGGACCGGCTATGTGTCGTTGAGCCAATGGAATTCGATCGTTCCCGATTTATCGTGGGCCGGGCTCGACAACTACGTTCAACTTTTTCAAACGTTTCGTTTCCAAGCTGACTTGCGCAACATGGTCGTGTTCACGATCTTGTTCATCGCCTGTGTCATTTTTCTCGGCCAGTTGTTCGCGGTGCTGCTCGATCAAAAGCTGAAAGGCGAATCGTTGTTTCGTAACATCTTTTTGTTCCCGATGGCTTTATCGTTTGTTGTAACGGGGGTTGTTTGGCGCTGGGTATTGAATCCAAAAACAGGAGTCAATCTCCTTCTCGATGATCTCGGCTGGGCGTTTGGCTGGTATACGGACACGAGCGTCGTGCCGGGGTGGTCGTTGTTCCAAATCGAATTCGGCATGCCGATCGCACTCATTGCCGTCATCATTGCGGCCGTCTGGCAAATGACCGGTTTCTCGCTGGCGATGTATCTTGCCGGGCTGCGTGGAATTCCCGAGGAGCTCAGGGAAGCGGCGCGCATGGACGGCGCCAGCGAACGACAAATTTATTTTAAAGTCATTTTGCCGCAGCTCAAACCGATCACATTCGGCGTCATCGTCATGATGCTCCACATTTCGTTGAAAATCTTCGATTTGATTTACACGATGACCGGTCCGGGTGCCAATTTTGTCACCGACATGCCGGCCGTCAACATGTTCGACACGACCTTCCAGGCGAATTTATACGCGCGCGGTGCGGCGATTGCCATCGTACTGTTGTTGCTCGTTGCCGTATTCATCGTGCCTTACTTGATCCGAAGCCGAAAGGGGGAAGCTTAAGATGACTGCACGCTTACTTTCCAGGAGCTTGCTTTATGCAGTGCTCGTCCTGTTCGCCGTCGTCTTTCTCGTCCCTTTTTACGTGTTGCTCGTGACGAGCTTGAAACCGTTCGCCGAAGTGTCGATCGCGACGATGTGGCAGCTGCCGCATACCATCGATTTTTCCAGCTATCGCGCCGCATTTCAACAACTGGCGCCGAACTTTTTGAACAGTGTCTATCTCGTCGTTCCGGCTACGCTCCTTTCCGCACTGCTCGGTTCGTTGAACGGCTACGTGTTGTCGAAATGGAAATTCAAAGGCTCGGAATGGGTGTTTACCGCGTTATTGTTCGGGATGTTCATCCCATACCAAAGCATCTTGATTCCGCTCATCCAAACGATTCAAAAGATCGGCTTGTACAACTCGATTGCCGGTCTCGTGCTCGTCAACGTTGTTTACGGCTTGCCGGTGACAACGCTCATGTTCCGCAATTTCTACGCAAGCATTCCAGATTCGATGATCGAATCGGCGCAAATCGACGGCGCCGGCTTCATCCGCGTCTACCGGCACATCATCGTGCCGCTGTCGATCACCGGCTTCGTCGTCGTCGCCATCTGGCAATTTACGAACATCTGGAATGAATTCTTATTCGCGATCACGATTACCGGCCACGGCCAGCATCCGATCATGGTCGCTTTGCAAAACCTGGCCGGCAGCCAAGTCGTCCACTGGAACATCCAGATGGCCGGCGCGTTGCTCGCCGCCTTGCCGACGATGCTCGTCTACATTCTCGCCGGCCGCTACTTCATTCGCGGCTTGTTGGCCGGTTCCGTCAAAGGATAATCGGAACGAATCGCTCACTAGAAGCGCTATTTTCGAAAAATGTGCCGTTGCGCCGCGGAATCGCGCACCACAGGCCTTATTTTCTTAGAACCCCCGGAAATCATGGCGATTTCCGGGGTTGTAGCGAAAATAAGGTGCTGGATGAGCGATAATCTGGAAATCGCCGGCATTTTGCGCAAATAAGAACGCTCATGCGCGATTTCTTCAAAATCATAAGATCGGATAGTTTCGGCAGGCCGAAACTGTCATCATCCACAACGGACAAATCGCGCATCAGAAGCGCTATTTGCCCAATATCCGCCGATGTTCGCACGAAATCGCGCACCACAGGCCTTATTTTCTTAAAAACCCCGGAAATCATGGCGATTTCCGGGGTTGTGACGAAAATAAGGTGCTGGATGAGCGATAATCTGGAAATCGCCGGTATTTCGCCCAAATAAGAACGCTCATGCGCGATAATTGGGAACAACTCCCCTTCTCTTGTTCAGAAGGGGAGTTGTTGCGTTATTTTTTTATCCCCATAAACACGCCGTAGCCGTGGTAATCTTCATACTTTGTCAAGATCGACAAATTTTGTTGTTGGATCGACTTAATTTCGGCGGCGTTTTCTTTTGTCGCCGGTTCCGCAAGCGAGGGGTCGTCGAAGCCGGGAAGAAAATGGAGGAGGTCATCGGCGAGCGCGGTCGGATTCCACACCTCTACTTCTTTAAACCCGGCTTCTTCGATCATATGCAGCCATTGATCGAGCGAAGGGAGTTCTTTGGCGCCGTACAAGGTGCTGATCGCTTGCTTCATCGCTTCGGGGAGCGGTTTGACGGCCATTAATTCCCGATCAAACAATTCGCCTTCCGGACGCAGCACGCGCACATATTCCCTCAACGCCTTCGGAATATCGGCAAAAACTGTCACTGACTCGCCCAACACGACATCGAACGATTCATCTTCAAACGGAAGCTTCGTTACGTCTCCTTGAACGGCCTTCACGTTCACCCCTTTGCTTTGCGCACGCTTCTGCGTTTTCTCCACCATTTTTTCACGGAGATCAAGCGCGGTTACGTCGCATCCTTTTTCCGCAAGATAACAGGCGGTTTGCCCTGTTCCGGAACCCACCTCGAGCACTTTCGCTCCTGCAGCAATCGGGAAATGGCTCAAAAAATTCAAAGTCGCGGCAAAGCCGCCGGGATGAGCGCCGCCTGCCCCAACGTGAGCTAACATATCATGATAATCCATCGATTTCTGATCCTCTCCTTTCTTCATGTCACATCTTATGGCACATAGCAGGAGATTGGGATGGGTTTCCTTTGAAAAATAGGCCTTGTCTCCGCCGTTGTCCGCTACGGCACAGCGAAAGGGCGCATAGGGTAGTAGTGTAACAGGCGAATGCGATTCGCCGTTGCAGTTCAAAGTTTTTTTGAAAGGAGTTTTTCCCATGAGTGGATCGTACGGAGGCGGCTTTGCGTTAATCGTAGTGCTGTTTATTCTGTTGATCATTGTCGGAGCTGCCGGTTACGGAGGCGGCTACGGCTTTGGCGGCTATGGTTATGGCGGCTATGGCTACGGCGGATTCGGAAGGGTACCTTTCTGGTGGTAAAACTCTCCCGTTAAGCAAGGGAAGGGTTGCATGCCGGCAGTCTGCCCTTTAAGACTTACAATTACGGGTTTGATAACGTTCGGGCAAGATCGTTTCTCGGAAAGGAGGTGTTATGATGGGCTACGGTTGCGGCGGCTACGGCGGTTATGGTGCCGGTTTCGCGTTGATCGTTGTGTTGTTTATTTTGTTGATCATTATCGGAGCGTCTTACGTTTATTAAGCCAAAGGACATCCCCCATGCAGTGACCCATTCAACCTCCTATGAATGAAACGGATCGGAACGAGAGGGGCGATCGTGCCCCTCTTATTGTCGTACATAAAAAAAGGGGACTGCGTCATCCCCTTTCTGCTGCACCGGTATAAAAGTAAATCGCGTCACGAAGAAATTCCGCCGCTCCCGGCTTGATTTCGTCGTAATGTTTCTTGAACCGTTCATCGTCGACGTACATTTGCGCCAGCCCGGCATGCGCTTCTTTGCTGTAGCGGTCCCAATAGTACGTCAGCCATTGCCGGTGCAAGTCGGCTGCGCGCTGCGCAGCTTCGCCCGCAGGATCTCCCTCCGCCATCGCTTTCTTTAACGCTTCGCCCACTTCGTTTGCCAGCCGCGTCACGTTCTCGTAATCGTCTTGCGTCATGCCGCGAACTTTCGCATTCGCTTTTTCAACCGTTGGGTTGCCGTATTTTTCGCGAATTTCCTTTCCGTACTTCTTCTCGTTGTCTTCGATCAGACGTTCCTTGAATCCCGCAAATTTTTCTTGATCGGTCATCTTTCTTCCTCCTTTCATCGCTTCGATCGTTTGCTCGACGTTGGCGATCAAATGATCTACATGCGTTCTTTTTTCGAGGAGCTGCTTGCGGTGATCTTGCAAAGCTTGTTCACGGTTAAAGGACGGGGCGGAAATGATGGATTTGATCGTTTCCAAGCTGACGCCGAGTTCGCGGTAAAACAAGATTTGCTGCAGCAAGTCGACTTCCTTCGGGCCGTAAATGCGGTAACCGGAAGTGTTGGTTCTCGCCGGTTTGAGCAATCCGATTTTATCGTAATACCGCAGTGTCCGCGCACTCACCCCCGCGGTTCGCGCGAGTTTTTGAACCGTATATTCCATGGTCTCACCTCCTCGTACTTTCACGATACACCTTGACGTAACGTCAAGGTCAACTCTTTTTTTGCAATCGATTGCAGAGCACCGTGCGTGTCACTTTAAGCACTTATTTTTCAAATTGCCGGGCGGAATACACGAGTGGATTAAGAAAGGTATACGAACAAGCAGCAGAAACATAAAATACCAAAGTGCAGGGGCACTTTGGTTGAGGATGCAGAATAAGTGTCAGCTTACGGTCTCCGCGAATTCAAAATGGTAGCGATCAATAACCCAAAGGTTATCATCAAGGTGAGAGATTCGTACGGAGTCAACGTGATCACCTCCCGGTAGGCGGGATCACTTATTCTGCATAAATTTCTATTATCTGTTTTGCCAGTATACAACAAAACATTTGTCAAAGGGGCAGTTTTTCAAAAATTGGGAAAAAGGACACGCGGCGGATCGTCTCTTTCAGAACGAAAGCAGGGGTTCGGAGGGATGAAGTATGGCATGAGAGACAAGCGGGAACCGCTCAAATCGATTTGAGCGGTTCTGTCATCGGCCGGCCGTTTCCTTCTAGGATGGTTCTTGTTTGCGTTGATTTTTTCTGATTTTCCATGACACAAGCGCCGCCAAAAGGAGTTCAAGGACTACAACGAATCCGCCTCCAAATACAAGTCCAGTGAAGTATAGGAATTCGTTCGTGCTTCTCGCAAATAAAAACCAGCAACAAACGAGAATACTTCCAAGAATCAAATGAATTACAGAGACCTCAAATAAAACTGATCCGTATTTGTGTTTCAACTTTTATGAAGCATACTTATAACTTACATAGAATCCTGACAACAGCAATAGAAAATAAACAGAAACGAACAAATCGACAGCTGTCATCGCATCTCCTCCGATATATCGATCTTGGCGATCGCACCGAAATCCTCTTTACACCCCTTGCCGCGTTAGGCTGTTCGTCTCGCGGAAAACAATTCGACGAGGATGAGAGTGGCGGCTCCGAGCGCTGTGGCTTGTTCACCAAGGTTGCTTTGGACGATGTCCGTCTTTTTGGCGGAATTCGTCAATGCCCGGGATTTCACCGTCTCTTTCACGGGATCGAGCACGAAATCTCCGGAACGGGAAACGCCGCCGCCTATGACGATTCGCGCCGGATCGACGGTATGGAGCAAGTTGGTGAGACCGATGCCGAGATATACGCCCGTTTCCCGTAAAATTTCTTTGCTCAATGCGTCTCCTTGTTTCGCGGCTTCATGGAGCTTTTCACCGTCGATGTCCTGCAAACGTCCGCCGGTTAATTTCGTCAACAGGCTTTGCTCTCCGGCGGCAATGCGCTTCGCGGCCCGTTTGGCGATCACGGGACCGGCGGCAAGCGATTGCAAGCAGCCGTAATTGCCGCAGTCACATTGCGGCCCGTTGATGTCGATCGTCATGTGCCCGATTTCGCCGCCGATGAAGTGAGAGCCGTGAAACAGTTTGCCATCGATGATGATACCCGCGCCGATGCCGCGCCCGACGTTGACACATACGAGCGAATCGGCGCCGTTTCCGCTGCCGAACCACGATTCGCCGAGCGCCATCGCCCGCGCATCATTTTCCACTTTTACGAGCATACGAAACTCTTTTTCCAAATAGTCTTTGATCGGGATGTCCCGCAATCGCAAATTCGGGGCGAATAGCGAGATTCCTTGTTTTACGTCGACCATGCCGTGCATGCCGACACCGATGCCGATCACGTTATGATTGCTTTTCCGTTTTTGCGGCAACAGGCGCAGCACGCTCATTTTCATCAGTTCCAACAACTCGGTGCTCGTGATGCCCTCTGTAAGATCTTCCTGGAACTGTTCAACGATGTTCCCGTTCAAATCGGTCATCACGACTTTAATGTCTTTTGGGCCGACATCGATGCCGATTACGTGGAATTGTTCGGCGTTAATGACGAGCATCGTCGGTTTTCTCCCCCCGCGGGAAACGCCTTGACTTTTTTCAATGACGATTTTCGATTCGAGCAGCTCTTTTACGATGTTGCTTACGGTCGGCGGGGTCAGTTTTGTTAATTTGGCGATGTCGGCGCGTGAAATCGAGCCTTTTTCGCGGATCGTGTTTAAAATAAGCGAGCGGTTGAGCGATTTCATCAACTGAAAGCTTCCCACGGTCGGTGATTGCGGCATGGTCTGTCTCTCCTTTATTCTATCGATTGTTGCCAATCAATCGTTTCAAACTACGGTTAACCTTATTATACTGCCGGGGAACTTCCCATTGCAAAAATGCGTGAGAAACACTACAATGAAAGAAAATAAAATTAATTAAGTAAGAAAGGGAGCCATGAACAAAAAATTATTGATCACCCTCTCTGTTGTTTTCGCAGCATTCGTTGGCGGTTTCATTGTTTATGAAAATATGGGAAACGCGGCAAAAACGCATTACGTGAACCCGGTTTTCGAACCGGTTCTTGCGGATCCGACCGTCGTGAGGGCGGATGATGGTTATTTCTACGCTTACGGCACGGAAGATGCGTGGGGAGAGAAAGTCGAATCGAAGTTGATTCCGATTGTCCGTTCGACGAACTTGATCGATTGGGAATACGTTGGGGAAGCCTTTAAGAAAAAGCCCGACTGGAAACCGGCCGGCGGATTATGGGCACCGGACATCTCGCGGTTTAACGGTAAGTATTATTTATACTATTCCTTCTCTTTATGGGGAGACCCGGATCCCGGGATTGGTGTAGCCACTTCGGAAAAGCCGGAAGGCCCGTTTCAAGATCACGGCAAACTGTTTTTGAGCAGCGAAATCGGTGTCAACAACTCGATCGATCCGCAATTGTTCGTGACCGACGACGGAACGCCGTATTTGTTCTGGGGAAGTTTTCACGGCATCTACGGGGTCCAACTTTCAAAGGACGGATTCTCAACGGTCGGGAAGAAGTTTCAGATCGCGGGAGACACGTATGAAGGTGCCTTCCTTTTTAAGAAAAACGGTCATTTTTACTTTTTCGGTTCGCGCGGCTCTTGTTGCGAAGGGGCAGACAGCACTTATCACGTAGCGGTGGGACGGTCTGACTCGTTGAAAGGACCGTATGTGGACAAAAACGGCGTGAAACTGACGGAATATGGAGGAACGGACGTATTAAAAGCGCGCGAAGACGGGAAATTCGTTGGTCCTGGCCACATAACGGTCGTCACGGACGACGCCGGTCAGGATTGGATGCTTTACCATGCGATCGATAAAAAAGATCCGTTGTTGTGGAACGGGGCTACTCGACGTCCGTTAATGCTCGACCGGATCATTTGGAAAGACGGGTGGCCGCTTATCAGAGGGAAGTCTCCAAGCGAGACGAAACAGGAAGGTCCCGTGATCCGTTAAACAGGCGGTTGGAACGAAGGCAGATGGAGTGTGTCAACTAGATGGAGGAGGAGAAGCCAGTGGCTGAATTGCGATATAACCCTTTATTGAGAGATTGGACGATGGTATCGGCGAAAAGGCAGAAACGGCCGAATTTGCCAAAAACCGATTGTCCATTTTGTCCGGGATCAGGGAAAGTCCCGGATGATTATGACGTTTACATGTATCCGAACGATTTTCCGGTATTGAGTCCACAGGCTCCGCAGCCGGACCCGGTTGGAGGCGGTTTGTACGAGACGAGGAAAGCCGAAGGGAAATGCGAAGTCGTCTTGTACTCCCCGGACCACCGTGCGACAATTCCGGACTTAAGCCGGGAACATATGCGCAAGCTCGTCGGTCTCTGGGAAGAACGCTTCGTCGAATTGGCGAAAGTATCGTCACACAAATACGTCATGATTTTTGAAAATCGCGGCGAAGAAGTCGGGGTAACAATGCCTCACCCGCACGGACAAATCTATGCATATCCGTTCGTGCCGCTGAAAGTGAAGACGGAGCTTGATTCATGCAAGGCTTATTATAGCAATAACGGGCGAAACCTTTTTGATGACATGATCGCAGAAGAGAAACGATTCGGTGAAAGGGTGATCGCTGAAAGCGAACATTTCATCGCGTTCATTCCGTTTTTTACCGATTATCCTTACGGTGTGTTTGTCGTCAGTAAAACGAATCATACGAAAATCACACAGTTCAGCGAACAGGAGAAACAGGAATTAGCAGACATGCTGCAAGACATCGTCGGCGGTATGGACAACATTTACGACAAGCTGTTCCCTTATATGATGGTGATGCACCAAAGCCCGGTCAACGGGGAAAATGCGGATGCTTATTATCGTTTTCACATCGAATTCTATCCTCCGTTGCGGGAAAAGGACAAAATCAAATATAATGCCTCTTCGGAGACGGGAGGCTGGGCTGCTGCGAATCCAACGAAGGTGGAGGACAATGCGGAAATTTTGCGCAATGCCATTTCACGACATAAAGAAGGAGGCCGCCATGATTGAACATGCACTCGCTCAATTTCAACATTATTTTCCGGGAAATAAAGACACCATTCGCGTCTTTTTTGCGCCTGGACGCGTCAATTTAATCGGCGAACATACGGACTACAACGGGGGCTGGGTGCTGCCTGCGGCGTTGACAATCGGCACGATTCTTGTCGTGCGGCCGCGGCGTGACGGTGAATTTCATCTTGTCAGCGAAAATTTTCCCGGCCGTCCAGTCCATTTCGATGTGGATCACTTAGACTTTGATCGGAACGATCCTTGGGGGAATTATCCGAAGGGGATCATGAAGGAACTCATTGCGGAAGGCTTGAAGCTCGAAGGTGCCGATCTTTATTATAACGGAAATATACCGAACGGAGCGGGACTGTCCTCTTCAGCTTCGATCGGAATGGTGACTGCCTTAGCGTTGTCGGAACTTGCGGGACACAAGCTGCCGGTCGAGGAACTCGCCTTCATTTGCCAACGGATGGAAAATGGTTTCATCGGCGTCAACACCGGGATCATGGACCAGTTTGCAGTCGGTTTCGGCCGCAAAGACCATGCGATATTCCTCAATTGCCGTACGTTGAAAAAGGAAGAGGTCCCACTCGACCTCGGCGATTATAAGATTGTCATAACGAACACGAACAAACGGCGCGGGCTTGCCGACTCGAAATACAATGAACGGAGAAGCGAGTGCGAAACCGGATTGACGGCCTTGCAACGAATCGAACCCGGGTTGAATACATTGAGTGATCTGTCAGTCGCGGATTTCGAACGATTGGAGAGCCGGATTGAAGACGAAACGGTGCGTCGCCGTGTGCGTCACGTCGTGAAGGAAAACGACAGGGTCGTTCGAGCAACACGGTTGCTGCAAAACAAAGATTTGCGCGGCTTCGGTGAACTGATGGAGCAGTCTCATGTGTCTTTGCGGGACGATTACGAAGTGACCGGGCGTGAATTGGATGTGTTGTTCGATGCACAGCGGCAGGCGGAAGGATGCATCGGTACGCGCATGACGGGCGCCGGTTTCGGCGGTTGTACCGTGAGTCTCGTCGCCGCGGATGAAATCGAATCGTTTAAAACGCGGGTAGCGGCGATTTATGAACGGGAAACGGGGCTTGAGCCGTCGTTTTACAGCTGCAAAGCCGGAGACGGTGTCAAAGAATTGAAAACGACGGTTGTCTAAAGCCTTGATCGGGAGATGAGGAGGAACGCCATGGAAGTGTTTCAAAGAAAGTTTGGAGAAGTTGACGGAAAGAATGTAACGCTGTTTACGGTGAAAAACGACAACGGGATGGAAGTGTCGTTCATCGATTACGGCTGCATTATTACGAAAATCGTCCAGCCTGATGCAAGCGGGAACTTGCAAAACGTCGTGCTCGGATTCGACTCGATGGAAGAGTATTTGCAGTTTTCTCCGTATTTTGGGGCGGTAGTCGGCCGGGTTGCGGGAAGAATCCGGCGCGGCACGTTCGAATTGGACGGAAAACGGTTCACACTCGCGAAGAATGAAAATGAAAAAAATCACCTGCATGGCGGGAAAAAGGGTTTCAGCGACGTCGTTTGGGATGCCGAAATCGTCGAAAACGAAAAAGAAGCCGGCGCGATATTGCGTTATACGAGCGGTGACGGAGAAGAAGGCTACCCGGGCATGTTGGCATTGAAAGTGACGTATTTGCTGACCGATGCGAACGAGTGGGTGGTCACTTATGAAGGCAAGACAGACGAAGCGACATTGCTGAACATGACCAACCATACGTATTTCAATTTAAGCGGGGATTTGCAGCGGGACGTTTTGGACCATACGTTGAAGCTGCCGAGCGAGAAATTTTTGGAAATCGATGAAGAACTGCTTCCGACTGGAAGGGAACTCGATGTAGAAGGGACGGCATTTGATTTCCGGGAGGCACGTCCGCTTCGCAATGGCGCGAACTCTGCCCACCCGCAAAACAAGCTCGCCGGCGGCGGATTCGATCATCCGTTTATGATCGAGACCCGGAAACCTATCGTTCTCACCGATGAAACGAGCGGCCGGCAATTGACGGTTACGACCGATCAACCTTGCGTCGTCGTCTATTCCGGCAATCAACTCGACGATTCGTTTGACATCCGGGGAACGCGGGCCCGCAAACATCTCGGTGTTTGCCTAGAAACGCAAAAACCGCCTGACGCAATCCATCATCCTGAATGGTCGTCTGTGGTGCTGCGGGAAAACGAGACCTATCGGGCGAAGACGACGTTTTCTTTTTCGGTCGTCAAATGATAGCAAAGAGTGTCGTTGTGAGCCAAGTGCTCGGCGACACTCTTTTTTACGTCTTATCTTCTATTTTTACATGTCCTTTCATATAAATAAACATTCGCCGTCTACCATTGGCTTTTCATCATGGCACGGACAACTGCGGCTTTTGTTCCTCTTTTTATAAAAAGACTAAGTCGAAAACACCAGACGTTATTCCACTCGCGCTCAATCGGGCAGAAAAAGAACTCTCATCAGCCTTCTATATGGCTCTAGCATTTCGACCAGCGTTCTTCTATGGTATATTTTAAGAAAAGTTGTAATAAAGGGATGAATGTAATTAGATGAGGACACTACACTTATCAATGGAACAAGCCGTGCAAGCAACGAAGGCGCTGTCGAATGCTCACCGCTTGAATATTTTGAAACTATTGAGCCAAGAACCGATGAATGTCAATGAAATTTCCGAGAAGTTGAACTTGCCCTTTTCTACAACGGCGGTGAATGTGAAAAAACTGGAAGACGCCGGGCTGCTGTCGACGGAAATCATTCCTGGCAGGGGCAGTCGGAAAATCAGTTCGAAAAAATACGATCGCATCGTCATCGACCTAAGTCCGGAAGTATCGAAATCCGGCGACAGTGTCATGGTCGAAATGCCGATTGGGGAATATGTGGATTGCGAAGTCGAACCGTCTTGCGGACTGCTCAATGAGCACGGGTTTCTCGGGATGCTCGACGAGCCGAGAAGTTTTTACGAACCGCATCACAAAGAAGCTCAACTTATTTGGTTTCGTCACGGTTACGTTTCGTACCGCTTTCCAAACCGCATTCCATTCGGGGCAGAGATCGAAGTTTTCGAGTTTTCCGCCGAACTTTGTTCGGAAGCTCCGTATTCGAGATTGGACTGGCCGTCGGACATTACGTTGTGGGTGAATGATGTCGAACTGGCGACTTGGGTCTCCCCAGGAGACTTTGGCGGTGAAAGAGGATTTCTTACCCCGTCTTGGTGGGACATGAACAATACGCAATTCGGCATGTTGAAAAGGTGGCGTGTGACAGAGGAAGGCTGTTTCGTTGACGGTACGAAAATGTCCGACATCACAGTGCGGCAATTGAAGTTACATGATAAACCGTTTATTTCCGTAAAAATCGGGGTAAAGAAAGAAGCGGAAAACCGGGGAGGCGTCAATTTGTTCGGGCGTAAGTTCGGGAACTATGAGCAAGACTTGATTTTGAAAGTACAGTATGTCGGCAGCGGCGAGGAGAGCGCCGGTTGACCGAAAAGAGCCGGGGGAACGGTGATATTTTTTTGTTTAAAAAATTGTTGTAATAAAACATGCTATCATGCTATAATGAACCCACGCGATAAGTTAAGTAATTTAATTAACTTATGTGAAAGCGGTACCAACTATCCATTAAGGGGGAAGAATCTGTGAAGAAAATGAAAGGTTTGGGCTTGATTTTGGCCGCGATCCTCATCTTTGCATTGGCCGCCTGTTCCGGCGGCAACTCGGCATCGACCGACAACAATGGTAATTCGGGAGATTCCGGAAGTTCCGGCGACTCCGGCGGAACAACGAACATTTCTTTTTGGGGACCATTCTCGGGTCCTGACGGTCCGAATATGAAGAAAATCGTCGATGCGTATAACAAATCGCAAGACAAAGTTCATGTCGATTTTCAAATTGTTCCTTTTACCGATTATTATAAAAAAGTGGACCTTGCTTTCAACAGCGGGAAAACACCTGATGTTCTTATCATTCACGGCAACCAGCTGACGAAATACGTGCAAAAAGACTTATTAAAGAATTTAAATGATTTTGTCGGCGACAAAATTAAAAAGTCGGATTACAACCAAACCGCGATTGAGCAAGATACGTTTGACGGCAACTTGTATGCGATTCCGTTGGACATCCATCCGCTCATGATGTACTGGAACAAAGACATGTTCAAAGCCGCGGGATTGGATCCGAACAAACCGCCGCAAACGCGCGAAGAATTTTTGAAGGTGACGCAGAAATTGACGGACGCGAGCAAAGGGCAATACGGATATGTCGTGCCTACGCTCTGGCCGCAGCAATTCATTTTCCCGACGATCGTTTATCAAAACGGCGGAAAAATGTTGAAAGACGGCAAAGTTGATTATACTTCGGATGCTGTCGTCAACGCATTGAAATTCGAACACGACTTGATTTACAAATACAAAGTTTCGCCGCCTAACGTCCAACAAGACGGCGAAGTCACGCTCTTCTTGCAAGGGAAAAATGCGATCCAATTCAACGGTCCTTGGATGTTGAACCAGTTTAAGGAAGCCGGTTTGAACTTCGGGGAAGCTCCGGTGCCGCAGCTCGGCACTGAGCAGCAAGCAGTATTCACCGATGGTCATAACTTCGCGATTCCGAAAAGCGACGACGAAGAAACGGTCACCGCTGTCATGGACTTCTTGAAATACGTCGGCGGACACGGCATGTCTTGGGCGAAATCCGGTCAAGCTCCGGCCGCGAAAGCGACTTATCAGAGCGAGGAATTCCAGTCGTTGAAATATCAACCGGCCATCGTCAAAGAATTTGAATACGCGCAATTTGCTCCGAAAGATCCGAACTGGGGCACTTACACGACTCCGCTTTGGGATGCTGTCAACAAAGTGTTGTTGGACAAAGCGGACGCGATGGAAGCTTTGAAAAAAGCTGAAGAACAAGCAAATAAAGCTGCGCAATAACCATTTACGGGAAGAAGCGGAGCGGGCGAACACTGCCCGCTCCCATTCTTCCGTTTTCTGTTCAGAGGAGGTTCACCGTGAAAAAACCGAAAGGCTCGTTCACTTCGACTTTGTTCGTCGTGCCTTATTTGGTCATGTTTTTATGTTTCTTATTTATTCCAATTGTTTATGGCATTTATATCAGTTTTCATGATTGGGGATTGCTTGACCAGGAACATCCTTGGGTTGGTTTGAAAAACTATCTCGCGCTCTTCGACTCCGACACCCTTGTGCATTCCGAATTTTTCACGGGGTTTTGGAATACGTTTCAATTCGTCGTTTATTCGGTGCCGCCGCTGGTGGTTATCGGGCTGGCGCTTGCCTTGCTCGTCAACAGTTTGCCGAAACGTTTGAAAACGTTTTTCCGCACCGCCTACTTCATTCCTTACGCGATTTCCGTTTCCGTCATTGCCGTCGTTTGGCTTTGGCTGCTCGACACGAATGCCGGTTTGGTGAACAATTATTTGACGGCTTTAGGTTTTCAGCCGGTTCCATGGCTGACAACGCTTCCGTATGCGTGGATTTCGATCGTTGTCGCGACAATATGGTGGACAATCGGATTTAACATGATCATCTTCGTGAATGCGTTGAACGACGTACCCGACGAGTTATATGAAGCCGCATCGATCGACGGCGCCAGCGCTTGGCAAAAGCTGACAAACATCACTTTGCCTTCGATCAAGTCGATCACGTTGTTTGTCGTCATTACGTCGACAATTGCATCGTTCAACGTGTTCGGTCAACCTTACTTGATGACCCGCGGAGGACCCGGGGATTCCACGAGGGTGCTGCTCATGGAAATCGTCGAGGAAGCGTTCTCCAGACGCGAATTAGGTTCGGCGTCCGCGATGGCCATTACGATGGCGCTCGTGATGATCTTGATCTCCATTTTTCAATTTAAAGTATCGAACATCGGCAAAGGAGGAAAAAGCGAATGAGGAACAAAAAGAAAACGACCGGGCTAATTATTCTTGCTTCCGTCGTCGCGATTTTCTTCCTGGCTCCGCTGTTTTGGATGCTCTCGACATCGTTTAAGTCGGATACGGAGGCGCTCGTCGGCGGCTTACACTGGCTGCCGAAACATTTCACATTCGAAAACTATAAATATATGTTTCTGCAACAAGGATTGGACGTACCTGTCTTGAAGTGGGTGTTCAACTCCCTTTTCGTCGGCATTGCCGGTACCTTGATCATCGTCGTTGTCGATGCGATGGCCGCTTATGGGTTGGCACGCCTGGACGTTTATTTTCGAAAAACGTTGTTTGCAGTTTTCGTCGGAACGTTGATGATCCCGTGGGTCATTACGTTTTTGCCTTTGTATATGGAATTCAATGCGTTCCACTTGCTTGATACGTACGCAGTGCTGATTTTACCGTACTCCGGGAATGCCTTCGGTGTGTTTTTGCTGTATCAATTTTTCAAAGGATTTCCGAAAGAACTCGAAGAAGCCGCCGTTCTCGACGGGGCGAACAAATGGAAGATTTTCACCCGGGTGGTCATTCCGACGGCGCGCCCGATCATGTGGACGCTTGGCATTTTTTCGTTCATGACGATTTACAACGACTTTCTTTGGCCGCTCGTCGCGACGAGCTCCCCGGAAATGCGCACGATTACGACTGGGATTTCGATCATGGCCCAAGGAAGTTTTACGTCCTCCTACGGACGTTTGATGGCCTTGACGACGTTGGCGACTTTGCCGATTTTTGTCATTTTCATGATCGGCCAGAAGCAGTTGATCAAAGGCATTACACGAACCGGGATAAAATAAACCTGTATGCTGTGAGGGCGTTTTGAAAAGAGCATGAATCCAAGAAAGTGTTGAAAATGGCTGACAAAGAAGTCGAAAAAGGTTGCAACCATCAAATCAATGACAGGTCGGCCACCGGGAGAAGGAGAGGGATTTTGTGACGGTAAGAAACGAGTATCCGCGTCCGCAATTTGTGCGCGATGAATGGATGAACTTAAATGGAAAATGGGATTTCGCTTTTGATGATGAGAACAAAGGGGTCGACGAGAACTGGTATAAAAAATTCCCGAAACAACGCGAGATTGTGGTCCCGTTTGCTTATCAAACGAAAATGAGCGGCATCCACGATCCATCGTTTCACGATGTTGTTTGGTATCACCGCACATTTGACGTCGATTCAGCATGGGAAGGCAAACGGCTATTGCTCCATTTCGGCGCAGTCGACTATTGGGCGCAAGTTTATGTGAACGGTGAATTGGCGGTTACGCATGAAGGTGGGAATACGCCTTTTTCGGCGGACATTACGCATCTCGTGAAGGGCAAAGACAATCACCTGGTCGTTCGTGCCGAAGACCCGTCTGAGGACGTAACGATCCCGCGCGGCAAGCAATATTGGCACGAGCAATCGGCATCGATTTTTTATACGAGAACGACTGGCATTTGGCAAACGGTATGGCTTGAGCCTGTTCATCCGGTTCACATTGATTCCGTTCGCTGGACGCCGCAAATTGACCGCGGTGACATCGATGCTGAATTCGACGTGAGCGGTTACAACGGCCGCGATGTTCAATTGCATGTGGACATTCGTTTCAAGGGCGAGACCGTCGTCTCTGACACGATGACGATTCATGAAGCGTATACGAAGCGAAGCTTTAATTTGCGCAACCGCATGGTGGACCGCAGCAACATCCACGGCGACGGCTGGTATTGGACGCCGAAAAATCCGAACTTGTTCGACGTGGAATTAACACTCACCGCGGACGGAAACACGGTTGATCGCGTCGAGAGCTATTTCGGCATGCGCAAGGTCTCTATAGATGCCGGTAAATTTATGTTGAACAACCGTCCGTATTTCCAAAAGCTCGTCCTTGATCAAGGCTACTTTCCGGACGGATTGCTGACTGCGCCGACCGATGAAGATTTGAAGAAAGACATTGAGCTTGCAAAGGAAATGGGCTTTAATGGCGCGCGGAAGCACCAGAAAGTCGAAGATCCCCGCTACTTGTATTGGGCGGACAAACTTGGCTTTCTTGTATGGGGCGAGATGGCGAACTGCTCGGAATACAGTGAAGAAGCGGCACGCCGCATGTCCGCGGAATGGGCGGAAGCGGTGAAGCGCGATTACAACCATCCAAGCATCGTGACGTGGGTACCGTTGAACGAGAGCTGGGGCATTTCGCGGGTAGCGATTGAAAAGCAGCAGCAACACCATTCGCTGGCGATGTATTACTTAACGAAATCGCTTGATACGACACGTCCGGTGTTGTCGAACGAAGGTTGGGAGCATACGATTTCCGACATTCTCGGCATTCATAATTACCGGTCGGCAGAAGAGATGCGCGAAGCTTATGCATCGATTGAAAGGGCAATCTCGACGACCCCGTCGAACCGGCTGATTTACGCTGAAGGCTACGAGTATCGCGGTGAACCGATCCTCATTACAGAATACGGCGGTATTGCTTATCAAATGGACGATTCACAAGGCTGGGGTTATTCAACCGTTCAATCCGGCGATGAACTTGTGGAAGCTTACCGTGCGCAAACCGAGGTTTTGCGAAAATCGCCGGTTGTGCAAGGGTTCTGTTACACGCAGTTGACAGATGTGGAGCAAGAGATCAACGGCTTGCTCACGTACGACCGCCAACCGAAATGCGATCTCGCGAAAATCAAGGAGATTAATCGATAAAAGAATGAGGCTGACACGAGAAGGTCGTTAAAAAGCGACGGGGCGCGTCAGCCTTATGACATTCGATCATTCAACCGAGTCAACTGACGACAGCTAAGAATTTATAGGGTGTCACCAAATGTAAGACACATTTGGGACACCTTTTTTTACTGGCGGCGAATTATCGCTCACCACGGTTCTTATTTTCTCGAAAAATCCCGTTTTTAGATGAAATCGCGCATGAGGTGCGCTATTTTCTGAATGCACACGAATGCAAGCCGCAACTTTCGCTATTTTTCAGAAATAGCGTGTTCAGTGAGCGATATTAAAAAAACAGCGGCTCATTTGGGATAATAGCGACTCTCATGAGCGATTCCCCCAACGTCAATCCCGTTACCCTTCAAACCTCTCCAAAAAATGCTCCGCATTTTTTGACAAGTAGCGGTCCTTCATCCAAATGACCGCCGATTCCGACAGCAGCGGCGGTCCTTCGATGCGCAGCACTCGGCGGCCGGCGCCGTACGGCGGCAGCAAGGTCGATTCCGGCAGCACGGCGGCGCCGACGCCGGCCGTGACGAGCTCTAGCAGCATCGCCGCATCCGGGCATTCGCATACGACGTTCGGCTCGAGACCGTGGTCCTTGAAGTGGTTGACCACGGTCTCGAATTGGCCGACTCCGCTGATTCGGTGCAAAAGCACCAGCGGCATCGCGGCCAATTTTTCAAGCGGGATGTTTTCTTCCCGCCCTTGTGTCCACGCTTCCGGGACGACGGCTACGTACGGCTCCTGCGGCAACGGCAAGGCATGAAAATCGCTCATCTCCAGCGGCAGCCGGACGATCGCCAACTCGATCTCGCGGTTGCGCAAGTTTTCCGCCATCCGAAACGAATCCCCGCTGCGCAAATGAAAGGTCACGAGCGGGTATTTCTTGCGAAACGCCCGTATCCGCTCCGGCATCGGCGCGAAACATGATTTCACGCAGCCGATCGACAAGGTTCCCCGCAATCCGTGGCCGGTTTCCTTTACCTCCTTGACCGTTTCCTCCATCTGATGAAGGAGCGTTTCCGCCTTTTCAAGCAACACTTCGCCCGCTTTCGTCAATTCCATTTTCCGTCCGTTTCTTTCGATCAACAGGACGCCGAGTTCTTCTTCCAACTGTTTCAATTGCTGGCTCAACGGCGGCTGCGCCATATGCAGTTTTTTTGCGGCGCGCGTAATTTGTCCTTCGCGGGCAATCGTGACAAAGTATCGAAGGTGGCGAAAATCCATCACTCTCTCCTCCTGTTTCATATGAAATAAATATTAAATAACTACAAAATTAATATTTTTCATATATTATAACGCGTGCTATAGTGAAATTGTAAAGAAAATTGTGATAGATCACACAGAAAGCGAATGAGGGGCAGCCAGAGGGTTGGTGCTGCACAAAACAATACGGGAGTGATTCTATGGCAACGATCGAAGAGGTGAAACAACGTCTGCGGGGATCGGTAGCCCCGATCATCACGCCGTTTAATGAAAGCGGTTCCATTGACTACGGAACGCTTTCGGACTTGATCGACTGGCACATAGAAAACGGCAGTCACGGCATATCGGTCACCGGTACGACGGGGGAACCGAGCTCATTGACGATCGAAGAACGCGTGAAAGTCATGGAAACCGCGCATCGAGCGGTGAACGGCCGAGTGCCGTTTGTGCCCGGTACGGGGTCGACGAATCACGCCGAGACGATGGAGTTGACGAAGAAAGCCGAGGAAATCGGCGCCGATGCGGCGCTCGTCATTGTGCCGTACTACAACAAACCATCGCAGCACGCGTTGTACAAACATTTCCGCACGGTAGCTGAATCCGTCGACATTCCGATTGTCATTTACAACATTCCAGGACGAACCGCTGTAAATCTTGAAGTCCAAACGCTTGCAAGGCTTGCTGAAGATTGCCCGAATATTATCGGCGTGAAAGAATCGAACAAAGACTTTGAGCATGTCAACCGTGTGTTACTCAATTGCGGCCGCGATTTCCTGCTGTTTTCCGGCATTGAACTATTGTGCTATCCGATGCTCGCGATCGGCGGGGCAGGATACATCAGTGCGACAGCCAATGTGGTCCCCGACAAAGTGGCGGAGCTATATGACGCGTGGAGCGACGGCAACGTCCAACGGGCTCAGGACTTGCATTACGAATTGATGCCGCTCAACGACGTGCTTTTCAAAGATACGAATCCGGCACCGCTGAAGGCGGCTCTCGGCATGATCGGAAAGATTCATCCGGCGCTGCGTTTACCGATGGATTTGCCTTCGGAACCGTTGCAGGCAGAAATTCGCGAGGTGCTCAGCCGATACGTGAACATCCCGGGGAACGCTTAGGAGGGAACCGAATGGAAGACATCCAACTGTACATCAATGGCCGATTCGTGAACGCTGGGTCTGGCGAGACGTTCGACAACTACAACCCTTATACGAATGAAAAAATTAACGCCGTCGCCGCGGGGGGCAAAGCGGATATCGACGCAGCCGTCCAGGCCGCCCACGAAGCGTTTCGGAGCGGTCCGTGGGGGCGGATGAAGGTGAGCGAGCGGCTCACCTACATTCGCCGCATCGCCGATGTGATCGACGCTCACATCGACGAAATCGCTCCGCTCGAATCGCTCGACACCGGGCTGCCAATCAGCCAGACGAAGAAGATGGTCGCCCGTGCGGCGCAAAATTTCCGCTTTTACGCGGAAATGGTATCGAGCCGCATGGTCGGCGAAGCGTACCGCGTCGACAACGAGTTTCTCAATTACACGATTCATAAGCCGGTCGGCGTCGCCGGGTTGATCACGCCGTGGAATGCGCCGTTCATGCTCGAGACGTGGAAGATCGCGCCGGCGCTCGCGACCGGCAACACGGTCGTGTTGAAGCCGGCGGAACTGTCGCCGCTGACGGCGAACCGGCTCGCGGAAATTATCGCCGAAGCTGAGCTGCCGGACGGCGTGTTCAACGTCGTTCACGGATTCGGCGAAACGGCCGGCGCGTCGCTTGTCGCGCATCCGGACGTGAAGCTGATTTCCTTCACCGGCGAAACGGTGACCGGCTCGGAAATTATGAAAAACGGCGCGGACACGTTGAAGCGGTTCTCGATGGAACTCGGCGGCAAGTCGCCGATCATCGTCTTCGACGATGCCGATTTCGACCGCGCGCTCGACGCGTGTACATGGGGAATCTTCTCTTTCAACGGCGAGCGCTGCACGGCGAATTCGCGGCTGTTCGTGCAGGAATCGCTGCACGACCGATTCGTGGAAGCGTTGAAAGAGCGGGTGGCGAACATCGTCGTCGGGGATCCGATGGACGAGAAGACGCAAGTCGGACCGCTCATCCACCGGGAACATTTCAACAAGGTGAAGTCGTATATCGAGACGGCTAAGGAAGAAGGCGCCGAAATTGTAAGCGGTGTCATTCCTGAAGAACATGGGCGCGGCAATTTCGTGGCCCCGACGCTGCTCTTGAACGTGACGAACGACATGCGTGTCGCACAGGAAGAAATTTTCGGTCCGGTGCTCGCGGTCATGACGTTTAAAGACGAAGCAGAAGCGATCCAGCTTGCCAACGACATCAAATACGGTTTGGCCGGTTACGTGTGGACGAAAGACATACAGCGCGGCCATCGTGTCGCTCAATCGGTCGACGCGGGCATGCTTTGGATCAACGCGCAAAACGTCCGTGACTTGCGCATCCCGTTCGGCGGGTCGAAGGCGAGCGGAATTGGGCGCGAAGGCGGGCATTACGCATTCGAATTTTATACCGAAACCCAGGTCATTCACGTCGCGCTCGGAGAGCATCACATTCCGCAGTTCGGCAAGATACCTAAACGATAACGGAGGCGATGGAGATGCCGGCGAAAACAGGCCAGCAATACATTGAACGATTAAAGAAAGCGAAAAACAACGTCTACATTCACGGCGAAAGAGTTGAGGACGTCAC
The DNA here is from genome assembly GCA_035700025.1 of Bacillales bacterium. Classification (NCBI taxonomy): domain Bacteria; kingdom Bacillati; phylum Bacillota; class Bacilli; order Caryophanales; species Caryophanales bacterium. The sequence goes on from DASSOY010000025.1 coordinate 50,305, forward strand.
GGAGCATCCGGCGTTCAAAGGCGTTGTCCGTTCGATGGCGGATTTGTACGATTTGCAGCACGAAAAACCTGAAAAAATGCTTTATGAATCACCGACGACAGGCGATCTTGTCGGAAAAACGTTCATGGAGCCAAAGACGATCGACGATTTGATCGCGCGCCGCGAGGCGATCATGGAGTGGCAGCGGTATTCCGGCGGTTTGATGGGACGTTCGCCTGATTATTTGAACGCCGACGTGATGGCGATGGGCGCCGCGTACGAATTTTTCGCCGAAGGCGATCCGATGTTTGCGGAAAACGCGAAGCGTTACGCGGAATATGCGCGCGAGAATGATTTGAGCTTGACGCATACGCTCATTCACCCGCAAGTGAACCGGGCGAAAGCGCAGCATGAGCAGAAAGATGCGAATGTTGCTCTGCATCTCGTTGAAAAAAATGACGACGGCATTATCGTCGACGGCGTTCGTTTGCTTGCCACGCAAGGAGCGATCACCGACGAAATTCTCGTCTTTCCTTCGACGGTGAAGAAAGCAGGGGAGCTCGACGATCCGTATTCGCTCGCGTTCGCGCTTCCGAACAACACGCCGGGCTTGAAATATTTGAGCCGCGAGTCGTTCGACTACGGCAAGAATGAATACGACCATCCGCTCGGCTCGCGCTTCGAAGAAGGCGACACGATCGTGTCGTTCGAAAACGTGCTCGTGCCGTGGGACCGCGTGTTTATCTTGGAAAATTCCTCGGTATGCAACCGCGCGTTTCGTGAAACGAACGCGGTCGTGCATATGGCGCACCAAGTCATTGCGAAAGACATCGCCAAAACGGAGTTTTTGCTCGGTGTCGTGTTGAGCGTGATGGATGCGATCGGCATCGACGGCTTCCAGCACGTGCAAGACAAAGGGACGGAAATCATGCTGACGCTCGAAACGATGAAATCGCATTTGTTCCGTGCGGAGCATAATGCGAAGCTCGATCGCTGGGGTATGATGACGCCTGATTACGAGGCGCTCGATGCGGCGCGCAACTGGTTTCCGCGCGTATATCCGCGGATGGCGGAAATCGTTCGCATCCTCGGAGCATCCGGCATGATGGGCATCCCGACGCAAGCCGACTATGAAAATGAAGAAATCGGCACGCTCTTAAACCGCGCCACGCAAGGCAAGAACGTCGAAGGCTATGAGCGTGTGCAGTTGTTCCGGCTCGCATGGGATTTGACGATGAGCGCGTTCGGCAGCCGGCAAACGCATTATGAATATTATTTCTTTGGCGATCCGATCAAGATGGGCATGGCTTACTTCAACAATTACGACAAAGAGCCGTACAAGGCGCAAATTCGCGATTTTCTCGGACGTTCCAAACAATCGCGGCCAACTTTTGTGAAGGCGTAAGGGGGGGACGGCATGAACTTTAACATATTGCGTGCGGCGCGGGCGGTCGTGCGTGTGACTGACCTTGATGCTGCCCGCAAATTTTACGTCGACGCCCTTGGTTTCGTCGAAACGGAAGCGGACGCGGAAACGATTTATCTTCGCGGCCTAGAGGAGCATGTGCATCATTGCTACGTATTGAAAAAAGCAGCTCAACCGGGCGTGGAAGCAATCAGTTACAAAGTCGCTTCGGAAAGCGATCTTGATCAGCTTGCAGTCCATTTCGAACGGAAGGGCATGGCGACGGTGTGGCTGGAAAAAGGCGAGCAACATGCGGTTGGACGTGCGCTCAGGGTTCGTGACGTTTCCGGCATTCCGGTCGAGTTTTTCGCGGAAATGACGACCGTCGACCGTTTGCTGCAACGTTATGACATGTACAAAGGTTCTCGCATGCAGCGGATCGATCATTTTAACTGCATGGTGCCCGATGTTGAGAAAGCGTACGATTTTTATATCAATGAACTCGGTTTTGCTTGTTCCGAATATACTGCGAATGACGAAGAACGCATTTGGGCTGCGTGGCTGCACCGGAAACCGGCGGTGCATGATGTCGCCTACATGAACGGCGAAGGCCCGCGCCTCCATCATGTCGGCTTTTGGTTGAGCGACCCGATGAGCGTCATCCATACGTGCGACGTCCTTGCTTCGCTCGGCTATGGCGATCACATCGAACGCGGCCCCGGCCGGCACGGTCTGTCGAACGCCTTTTTCCTTTATTTACGCGATCCTGACGGCAACCGCGTTGAACTGTACACGGGCGATTATTTGACGAGTGACCCGGATTTCAAGCCGATTCGCTGGGATTTGAACGATTCGCGCCGGCAAACATTCTGGGGCCATGAAGCGCCGGACAGCTGGTTCGCCGAGGCGACACCGTTTCTGGATATCAATGGCGAATCAGAAGTGAAGCAGCAGCCGGCGAAGTTGAAGCAGAGCAAACCGAATTTCGTAACTTGAGGAGGCGATCGTTTGCAAGTCACACATGTGAAGCATCAAGAGAAAGCAACGATCGACAGCGGCAGCCCGCTCGTGATGGCGCTCGGTTTCTTCGACGGCGTGCATCTCGGGCACCAAGCCTTGCTGCGTGAGGGGAAACGGAAGGCGGAGGCTGCCGGCTGCCGCTTGGCGGTAATGACATTTTGGCCGCATCCGAATGAAGTGTTGAAAGGCGAACGAAACCGGAACTATTTAACCCCGCTCAGCAAGAAGATCGAAACGTTCGCCGCTTTCGGCGTCGACCAAGTGTTTGTTGTCGCGTTTGACCGGACGTTTGCCGCGCTGCCGGCTCGTGATTTTGTCGCTCAGTATGTGACGGCTTTGAACGTCCGCCATGTGGTCGTCGGATTTGACTTCACGTTCGGTTTCAAAGCGGAAGGGGATGTCCGCCTGCTCAGGCAATTGAGCAAAGAAAGGCGTTTCGGTCTTTCCGTCGTGCCGAAAAAAACGTACCGCCGCGAAAAAATCAGCTCAAGTGCTTTGCGGCAACTGTTGGCCGACGGCGACCTTGCGCTCGTCCCGTATTATTTGGGACGGCGGTATGAAATCGATGTCGATTCAGCATCGATGAAAGACGACAAGTGCTGGGAGATCGTACCGGCGGACAGGTCGCTGTTGCCGATGCCGGGGCGGTACCATGTCGAGTATTTCGACGGAAGGGGTGTTGCGAAAGCGGTGTTCGAACGGTTTGACGACGCGCGGAACTCGTGCGAGCTCACTTTTGTCGACAGTAGCGGCCAACGGAACCTGCAACAGGGAAAGTTGCTTTTCATCAACCGGATTCCGTCCGTGGAGGAAAAGTCCGGATAATGGAGGAGGGGATCGCAAAATGGACGACAGAACGTTTCGGAATGCGATGGGGAAATTTGCGACGGGCGTGACAGTCATTACGACGGCGGTCGACGGGGAAATTCACGGAATGACCGCGAACGCGTTCATGTCGGTTTCGATCAATCCGAAACTCATTTCCATTTCTATCGACGAAAAAGCGAAAATGCTCGAAATGATTCACCGTTCCGGCATGTTTACCGTCAACATTTTGTCGGCCGAACAAGAGGACGTCTCGAAACATTTTGCCGGGCAATTGCAAGAGAAGCCGACGTTTCGATTTGAGCGGCTCCGCGAGCTGCCCGTCATCGAAAACGCCTTGGCCAACATCCTGTGTGAAGTCGACAGCTCGTACAAAGCAGGCGACCATACCATTTTTATCGGAAAAGTGCTTGATTTGACCATTCGCGAAGGGCACCCGCTGACGTTCTACGAAGGAAGATACGGATTTGCCAATACGAGTTGAAGAAAGAGAACTTCTCTTTCTTCAGCACTCTGTGCATCACGCATACCAATTTTATGAAAATGGGGGGGTTTCAAATGAACAAGAAGCTTTTGTCCATCGTTGTCGCTGTCTTGTTGCTTATGATGACTGCGTGTTCTTCGGGCGGTTCGAAAACGTCCGGGGGCGGATCGGGCGCGGATTCGGAAACGATTAAGATCGGCGGGATCTTTTCTTCATCGGGGGGAGCGTCTCCGCTCGGTAAACCGGAACTGGACACAGTGAAAATGCTAACGAAAGAAATCAATGACAACGGCGGGATTAACGGGAAAAAGATTGAACTCATTCCTTATGATGCAAAATCCGACCAAAACGAAGCCGTGTTAGCAATGAAAAAATTGACTGAACAAGATCACGTTGTGGGCATTATCGGCGGAACGACAAGCGGAAATACGCTGGCGATGATTCCGCTGGCGGAGAAAGCGGAAGTGCCGTTTATTTCCCTGGCCTCGAGCAAACAAATTGTTCATCCGGACGACGGCTCATCGCGAAAATGGATTTTCAAAACAGCGCAAGGCGATGACATTGTCATTCCGAGAATCTTGAACTATTTGAAAGACAAAGGCTGGACGAAAGTCGCGTGGATGAATGTCGCCAACTCGTTTGGTACGGGCGGTCACGAAACGTTCAAGGCGCTCGCTTCCGATTACGGTGTACAAGCTGTCATTGAAGAAGAATTCGAAGCGGACGTGAAAGATGCCAAGTCGATGTTGACACGCGTGAAAAAAGCCGACCCGCAAGCCATTATCGTCTGGGGAACGGCGCAGGAATCGGCAGTCGTGACGAAAAACATTCGCCAATTGGGCATGGATGTGCCGATTATCGAAAGCCACGGCATTGCATCGAAAGATTTCATCAAATTGGCGGGTGACGCGGCCAACGGGGTCGTTTTTCCGGGCGGACGGCTGCTCGTCGCCGATCAAGTGCCGGATGCAAACGCCCAGAAGAAAAACTTGATGGATTACAAAAAAGATTTTTCGGAACATTACGACTACCCGGTCAGCACGTTCGGCGGCCATGCGTGGGATGCGTTCCACATCATGATCGAAGCCATTAAAGCGGAAGGCGCCGATCCTGCGAAGATCCGCGATCATATCGAAAATGAAACGAAAGATTTTGCGGGCATTACCGGCGTGTTCAACATGAGTCCGGATAATCATAACGGCCTTTCGGCAGACAGTCTCGTCATGATTCAAGTGAAAGATGGGGAGTGGACTTTGGTGAAATAAGGCACGGAAGGGAAAGCGGGACACTGAAAGCTCCCGCTTTTCCCCTTTCGCTACAGGGGTGAGATCAAACATGGAACTTGTCAGCCAACTGCTGCAGCTATTCTTTTCAGGCCTGACCGTCGGCAGCATCTATGCGCTTATCGCGATCGGTTTTGTTGCGACGTACAACGTTACGGGCGTACTGAATTTCGCGCAAGGAGAATTCGCCATGTTCGGCGCACTGACGTGCATTTCCCTTGTCGGGTTCGGCATGCCTTTATTTGCTGCCGTCGTTTGCAGCATACTTATCGTTACGATTCTCGGAGCCGTCTTCGAGCGGCTCGCGATTCATCCCGCCCGCCGCTCGTCCGTTCCCGTCATGATCATCATTACGATCGGTGCCTCGATTGCCTTACGCGGCATCGGCATGATGATTTGGGGAACGAATCCGCATACATTGCCTCCTTTTACGAAAGGCGAATCGATTCATTTGCTGCATGCGGTCATTTTACCGCAAAATTTATGGGCGATCGGCATCGCTCTGGCCAGTCTCGTCGGCATGTATGTGTTTTTCAATAAAACTTATACCGGGAAGGCGGTTACTGCTTGCGTCGTCAATCGGTACGCGGCACGGTTGATGGGCATTCATCCGGAATGGATGTCGCTGGCGGCCATTTCCGTATGTGCCGGCCTCGGCGCGCTCGGCGGCATTGTCATCGCTCCGATTTCCGGCGCGACGTACAACATGGGCCTCATGCTCGGCATGAAGGCATTCGTCGCCGCCGTCATCGGCGGCTTGACGAACGCACCCGCTGCCGTCGTCGGTGCCTTCATCATCGGCATTCTTGAATCTTTTACCGCCGGCTTATGGACGACCGGCTTTCAAGACGCCGTCAGCTTCGCGATTTTGCTCATCGTGTTATTTTTATTGCCAAACGGCATTTTCTCGAAATCATCAGGGAAAAGGGTGTGAGCGCGTCTATGGCCAAGGCTATACGGAACATTTACAATCGCAGCTTAACCGGCCCGTTGCTCGTTTGCCTGTTTCTCGCGCTTCTTCCTGTCGGGTTTCCTTCGAATTACATTTTGAGCATACTCATTATCGTTGCGTTTTACACGATTGTCGGCACCGGACTCACACTTCTCATGGGCTATGCGGGGCAAATTTCACTCGGGCACGCCGCTTTTTACGGCATCGGTTCGTACACGTCCGCAATCTTAAGCGCCCATGCTGGACTTTCTCCATGGCTGGCGATGCTCGCTGGCATGGTTTTATCGGCGCTCGTCGCTTTCATCGTTGGCATTCCGACGTTAAAGCTGAAAGAACATTATTTGGCGTTGGCGACATTAGGATTCGGTGTCATCGTTTTCGTGTTTTTCAAAGAGTTGGACGGTCTGACCGGCGGTTTAAATGGATTTTTCGGCATTCCGTCGATCAGCCTGTTCGGCTTTCCGTTTGACAACGATTTTCGATTTTATTATTTAATTTGGACGTTGGCGATGCTCGGCATTATCTTTGCGAGAAACGTCGTCCAGTCCCGCGTCGGCAGAGCATTGCAAGCCGTCAAAGACAGCGAAACGGCCGCGAATTCGCTCGGAGTACCTGCACAAAAATACAAGTTGCAAATCTTCGTGCTAAGTGCCGTTTATGCCTCGGTGGCAGGCAGTTTGTACGCGCATTACGTTTCTTTTATCAACCCGGAGCTGTTTAACGTGAAAACGTCGCTCGATTTCCTCATCATGGTCGTCATCGGCGGCAGCGGCATGGTTTGGGGCGGCGTCATCGGGGCGGCAGTCTTCGTGATCCTCGGGGAAATTTTAAAAGAAATTTTGCCTTACTTCACGGACGCGAGCGGTGAATTTCAGATCGTGTTGTTCGGAGTCTTGCTCGTCGTGATTCTCATATACATGCCGCGCGGACTCGGCCCAATGGTTGTACAAACGGCGAAAAACCGGCTTCGTTTCGGTAAAAGAAAGGCAGCCGCTGCTTCCGGAGGTGATCGAAGTGCTTGAAGTGCGGGGACTTTCGAAGTTTTTCGGCGGGGTGTCGGCGGTTGATGACGTCTCATTCACGGTTCATCCCGGGGAGATTGTCGCCTTGATCGGTCCGAACGGTGCGGGCAAAACAACGCTTTTCAACGTCGTTTCCGGCATTTTTCCGCCTTCGGCCGGGGAGGTCGTCTTCGCGGATCAAACGATCACAAAGAAAAAAACACACGAGATTGCCCAACTCGGCATTACCCGGACGTTTCAAAATTTGCAAGTGTTCAACGGGATGACCGTCGTCGAAAACGTCATGGCCGGGCAACATATTTTATTGAAATCGGGCATTTTTTCATCGGGCTTTCGCTTGAAGAAAGTTTACCGGGAAGAGCAGGAAACGCTGGCGGAAGCGCTCAACTGGTTGGAACGGGTCGGTTTGCGGGACTATGCGTATCAACATGCAGAAACGCTGCCGTATGGGAACCAGCGGCTGCTTGAGATTGCCAGGGCTGCGGCGGCGCGGCCAAAGCTGATTTTGCTCGACGAACCGATGGCCGGCTTAAATACGGAGGAATCGCGCAAAGCGGCGGACGTCATTTCACACATGCGGGAAGAAGGATTTACGTTCTTGTTTGTGGAACATGACATGGAGACGGTCATGTCTTTGGCGGATAAAATTGTCGTGCTTGATCACGGCGAGAAAATTGCCGAAGGCACGCCGGAGGAGATTTCGTGTAACCCGGACGTCATTGCCGCGTATCTCGGAGAGGAGGAAGTGATCTGACATGCTGGAGTTGCAAGGCATTCATACGTATCATGACTACCTCCACGTTTTGAAAGGCATTGACTTGCGTGTTGAGCAAGGAGAAATATTCGCGATTCTCGGGTCGAACGGTGCCGGAAAAAGCACGCTGCTCGGCACGATTGCGGGCATTTACAAGCCGCGCCAAGGCACGATTCGGTTTGACGGTGAAGATGTGACGAAGCTGTCGGCTCAGGCGATGGTTCGCAAAGGGATCAGCCTCGTGCCGGAGCGGAGGCAAATTTTCGACGCGTTGACCGTCGACGACAATTTGCGGCTTGGCGCGTATCATCGTTACCGGAGAGAACGGAAGCAAGTCGAGGAAGACTTGCGGCAAGTGTACGCGTTGTTTCCGAAGCTGAAAACGATGGAAAAGCGGCTCGGCGGGTTGTTGAGCGGGGGCGAGCAGCAAATGCTCGCGGTCGGCCGCGGGCTTATGTCGAATCCGCGTTTGATCATGCTCGACGAGCCCTCGCTCGGACTTGCCCCGCTGATCGTCAAAGACATCATGGCAAATTTGACGAAGCTGCGGGACGCTTTCGGGACGACGGTTGTGCTCGTGGAACAAAATGTGAAAGCGGCATTAGCGGTCGCCGACCGTGCTTGCGTGCTTGAGCGCGGGGAAGTTGCGGTCGCCGGCACGTCAGCGGAGCTGCGAGACAATGCGACGGTGAAGGACGCGTACTTGGGGAAAACGAAAAAGACAGAGCCGCTGTAGGGAGGGAACCGATTGATGAAAGGGAAAATGAAGCTGCACGGCCGCCGGCAGGTGATCGACGCCGAGATTGATTTGGCTGGGCGCTCGGCGTCGTTCGCCGGCGAACGTTACGAAACGGGCCAGCTCGTGTGGGACGTGCCGGTGACCGGAACGGTGTACGGCACGCTGCTGAATTACAAAGGAGAGCTGGCCGCGCTCGGCGACGCCGTTCACGAGGCGCCGTACAAGGCGCCGCCGCGGGCGCCGGTTTTGTATGTGAAGCCGGCGAACACGCTGATCGGGCACGGAATGCCGATTCCGCTGCCCGCGGGGGTCGAGCGGCTGGCGATGGGCGCGGCGCTTGGCCTCGTGATCGGCCGGACGGCGACGCGTGTGAGCGAAGCGGAGGCGCTGGCGCATGTGGCGGGATACACGGTCGTCAATGATGTGTCGATCCCGCATGAGAGTGTATACCGCCCGGCGGTGAAGGAGAAGGCGCGCGACGGCTTTTGTCCGGTCGGGCCGTGGGTCGCGGAGCGAGACGCGGTCGCTGATCCGGACGGGGTGGAGCTGCGCGTGTACGTGAACGATGAGCTGCGGCAGACGGCGACGACGGCGGATTTGCTGCGGCCGGCGGCGCGATTGCTGGCCGACGTGACGGAATTTATGACGTTGAGTGCGGGTGACGTGCTGCTCGTCGGCGTGCCGGCGGGGGCGCCGCTCGCCGGGGACGGCGACCGGGTGCGCATCGAGGTCGACGGCGTTGGCGTGCTGGAGAATCCGATCGTAGGAGGCCGTTTGTTATGAAGCGGGCGAGGGTAGCGTATGAAGGGGCTGTGCATGAGGCGGTGGCTGCCGGCGACGGCCGGCTGCGGTTGACTAACGGCCGGGTGGTGAGCGAGGAGGATGTCGTCTGGCTGCCGCCGGTTGAAGCGGGGACGATTTTCGCGCTCGGCTTGAATTATGCCGACCATGCGAAAGAGCTGACGTTTGAACCACCGAAAGAGCCGCTCGTTTTCTTGAAAGGTGCGAACACGCTCGTCGGGCACCGCGGCGTGACGAGGCGGCCGGCGGATGTCGAAAATATGCATTACGAATGTGAGCTGGCGGTTGTGATCGGCCGGACGGCGAAACAGGTGAAGGCGTCTGAAGCCTATAAGTATGTGGCCGGCTACACAGTCGCGAATGATTACGCGATTCGCGATTATCTCGAAAACTATTACCGCCCGAATTTGCGGGTGAAAAACCGCGACGGCTGCACGCCGATCGGGCCGTGGTTCGTTGACGCGGGCGACGTTCCCGATCCGATGAACTTGAAGCTGCGCACGTCAGTGAACGGAGAAGTGATTCAAGAAGGAACGACGGCGGACATGATTTTCGACATTCCGACGTTGATCGAATACTTGAGCAGCTTCATGACGTTGAACGAGAACGATCTCATTTTAACTGGTACCCCGAAGGGGGCGGTCGATACGCCGATGGGGTCCAAAGTGGTAACCGAAATCGAGGGGATCGGCCGGCTTGTGAACACCATCGTCGGCGATGAGCATTGAGTGTCGATGAAAAGATGATTCGGATCCAGAATCGATCATGACAGACCTTATTTTTGGCAAAAAACAGCTTTTGATGAAGAATCGCTCACTGAAGCGCTTATTTTCCAGCAAAACCGGAAAATGACCCAAATTTCGGCTAAATTTAGGAAAATAAGAACGCTCATGCACGATTTGACTTTGAAAACTTGACTTTTTATAAAATAAGGCCACTGGTGCGCGTTAAGACATGTGAATCAAGTTATCCCTTCAACCAATGAAAGGGGGACGAACGGTATGCCGCATCTCGTTGTTGAGTATACGGACAATTTAAATCCGGAGGCTGACATTCCCGGTTTGTTGAAAAAATTTCACGAAGTGCTGCTGGCGCGCAGCGATCACTTTCCGACCGGCGGCCTTCGCTCGCGCGCGATCGAATTGCACGATTACCGGGTTGC
>DASSOY010000026.1 GCA_035700025.1 Bacillales bacterium
CGCTCCGTGCGTCATCAAGGCGTAACTTTTACCGTAAAGAACGTCATCGCCGACAATTCCCGGATGATTTTATTTTACACATTGGATGCCGATCATTTGGACGTGGTAAATCTTGAATCGGTTCAGTTGCTCGATAAAAACAAGGATCCTTTGCCTGCATCTGTCGGATTTGATCCGGACGGGAAACATAAAGGTAAAATTACCGCCAGTTACGGTCCATCCTATCAATTGCAAAGCGCCGTCTATCTCAAAATTCGTTTAACCGAAAGGTCGAAGACGTGGACGGATACGGTTAAAATTCCGCTGGATCTGGCCAAAATCAAAGACATGAAACACGTGCTGCCGGTCAATCAGACGGTTCATTTCGGGCAACAAGCGGTGAGCGTTGAAAAGGGGATTGTTTACCCAACGAGAATCGCCGTTTATGTAAAATTTGATCCAGAAAACTCGAAACGAATCTTTGGTTTTGACCAGTTGCAATTGGTGGACGGAAAGGGTCAGGTTTGGTCTTCGATGCGGGACGGCGTTTCGGCTTCAGGGATCAGCCCAACTGAGCGAATTCTCTATTTCGAAAGCAATTACTTTAGAGAGCCGAAAGCATTATTTTTGGAAGGGCACAACATAAGGGCACTCGATAAGGATAAGTTAGATCTTGTCGTAGATTTAAAGCATCATCAATTGTTGCAAAAACCGGATGACCGCATCGCGTTGACGGATATTACCGAAACGCAAAAAACAATCACGGTTAAGCTGGCGCTTGAGACGGACCCCTCGTGGGATTCCCACCGGAGCTATAACTTGTTTCGTTCGACCTACCGTGATGCCGCCGGGAGAACGTATGAAAACATGCTGCGATCGGGAACGGCAAGCACTGATGAAAATGCCAAACAGTTGATCACATTCACAATAAAAAAAGAACCGTTCCAGGGACCGTTGACGTTTCAGCTTATGGATTATCCGAATCACGTGGAGAAGGCGTTTCGCGTGCGGGTCAAATAAAAAAAAGAACCGGCTCATTCTAAAAGAAAAAAAGAATGAGCGATTCCGTTTCTTTCAAATGCTGAATGTATTCTTCCAATCTGTCGGAGAAGACGACTTGAAGAAGAACAACGATCGTATTCATCGTGGCATGAGCGGCAATCGGGACGACGATGCGTTTCGTCTTTTCGTAGAGAAACGCGAAAACATAGCCCATGGCGACGTAGGTCAGCAAATATGGAAAATCGAGATGAGCAAGGCCGAACAAAAAAGAACTGGCCAGTGCGGCGATTGTAAAATCATAACGCCGGCGCAAGCTGCCGAAAATGACTTTGCGGAACACGACTTCTTCGAGGATGGGTCCGATCACGGCGACGACGATGATGAAAATCGGCATTTGTTTGGCGATTTCGGTGATCATTTTCGTATTTTGCGACGCGTGTCGAACGCCGAGTGCCTGCTCAATGATTCCTGCGGCCATTTGTGTGGCAAATGCCAGCAGGATGCCAAGCACGATCCATTTAAAGGATTGGCCAGCCGAAGCGCGATTTCGGTTCCATTCTGCTCGTTTCATGTCTTTCAATAATAGAAGAAGCACGACGATAAATGCGGTAAGAAAACTGAACATGCTCCATAGGACTTGGGCTTGTGTTTCGTCGAATCCGCCGGCGTACAGCAAAGGTACGCCAATGAATGCTGACAACTGCATCAGGACGTAGGTGGCGAGCACCCACCAGTATCGCTTTGGCAAATGGATTACTCCTTTTTTCGGTTGGATATACTATATGAAAGTATGAGCGAAATCTTCCTATCATGAACAGCATCCTTCTGCAACAAGAAGACGCTGCCTAGTCTTTCCAACCATCATTGTATCATACCCGAATTCAGGGGACATTTTTTTTGAAAAAATCGTTTACGGGACTTGAAAAAATCTTTCGGATTGATTATGATAAGAATTGCGTTAGCACTCGGTTTAGGTGAGTGCTAATAATACCGGATAAATGAGTTTAAGGAGGGTGTTTCAGTTGTTAAAGCCGCTAGGTGATCGCATTATCATCCAACCTGTTGAAAAGGAAGAGAAAACTTCGAGCGGAATCGTGTTGCCTGAATCCGCCAAAGAAAAACCGCAGGAAGGCCGCGTCGTTGCGGTCGGAACGGGTCGCTTGACCGACAAAGGTGAACGTGTCGCGCTGGAAGTAACCGAAGGCAGTTCGGTGATTTTCTCGAAATACGCTGGTACGGAAGTGAAATACGATGGTCAAGAGTACTTGATTTTACGTGAAGACGACGTATTGGCTGTCATCGGCTAAGTTTGGGACATCTCGTTAACATTGAACGGTTCGTCGTTAACGAAACGGGCGAACTACATACAAAAAGGAGGAACTAGTTATGGCTAAAGACATTAAATACAGCGAAGAAGCCCGCCGCGCGATGCTTCGCGGGGTAGACGCACTCGCAAATGCCGTTAAAGTGACATTAGGCCCGAAAGGCCGCAACGTAGTTCTTGAGAAGAAATTCGGATCTCCGCTCATCACGAATGACGGGGTAACGATCGCTAAAGAAATCGAACTGGAAGACGCCTTTGAAAACATGGGCGCTCAGCTCGTGTCCGAAGTCGCCAGCAAAACGAACGACGTCGCCGGGGACGGTACGACGACGGCTACCGTTCTTGCGCAAGCGATGATTCGCGAAGGCTTGAAAAACGTAACTTCGGGTGCGAATCCGATGGTCATTCGCCGCGGCATTGAGAAAGCAACGGCTGCAGCGGTGGAAGAACTCAAAAACATTTCGACGCCGATTCAAGGCAAAGATTCGATCGCGCAAGTCGCTTCGATTTCTTCGAACGACGATCAAGTCGGCCAATTGATTGCCGAAGCGATGGAACGGGTCGGCAATGACGGCGTCATTACGGTCGAAGAATCGAAAGGATTCGGAACGGAACTCGACGTAGTCGAAGGGATGCAGTTCGACCGCGGTTACGCTTCGCCGTACATGGTTACCGATAATGACAAGATGGAAGCGGAACTTGAGGATCCGTACATCTTGATTACGGACAAGAAAATCTCGAACATTCAAGAAGTGCTTCCGTTGCTTGAACAAGTCGTTCAGCAAGGCAAGCCGATTCTCATCATCGCTGAGGACGTTGAAGGCGAAGCACTCGCTACGCTCGTCGTGAACAAACTTCGCGGCACGTTCAACGCTGTAGCGGTGAAAGCACCTGGATTCGGCGATCGCCGCAAGGCCATGCTCGAGGATATCGCAGCGCTTACAGGCGGTCAAGTGATCACGGAAGATCTCGGCCTCGACCTGAAATCAGCGACGATCGATCAGCTCGGCCGCGCTTCCAAAGTTGTCGTTACGAAAGAACATACGACGATCATTGAAGGGCAAGGCGACAGCGACCAAATCGCCGGCCGCGTCAACAACATCAAAGCCCAAATTGAAGAAACGACTTCCGACTTCGATCGCGAAAAATTACAAGAGCGCCTGGCGAAATTAGCTGGCGGCGTAGCCGTCATCAAAGTCGGCGCAGCAACCGAAACGGAAATGAAAGAACGCAAGCTCCGCATCGAAGACGCGTTGAACTCAACACGCGCAGCGGTTGAGGAAGGCATCGTTTCCGGCGGCGGTACGGCGCTCGTGAACGTCATCGAAGCTGCGCAATCCGTTGATGCGGAAGGCGACGAAGCGACCGGCGTAAACATCGTCGTACGCGCGCTCGAAGAGCCGCTTCGCCAGATCGCGAAAAACGCAGGACTCGAAGGTTCCGTAGTCGTCGAGCGCATCAAAGGCGAAGACATCGGCGTAGGATTCGATGCTGCGAAAGGTGAATGGGTCAACATGATCCAAGCCGGCATCGTCGATCCGACGAAAGTGACACGCTCCGCGCTGCAAAACGCGGCTTCCGTATCCGCCATGTTCCTTACGACCGAAGCAGTCGTTGCCGACAAGCCTGAAGAAAACGAAGGCGGTTCCCCTGACATGGGCGGCATGGGCGGCATGGGTGGAATGGGCGGCATGATGTAACAAAGCCCAGAAACCCTTGATATAAAAGGATTTATGGCAAAAGAAAAAGGAAATATTTTGACCATAATCCTTGCTAAAAATTACTTTTTGAGGCTTCTCATAAGTTCGCTGAACTTATGGGAA
>DASSOY010000027.1 GCA_035700025.1 Bacillales bacterium
AAATAAAAGCGGGGAGAGCCTCCCCGCCATTTACGCCCACCACATTTCGGCAGGCTTTTCCCGAATCAAAACCGACTTTAAATGATTCACCGCCGTAGCAAATCCTTCTTGCACCGACATAAGCGGATCTTCATGTTCAATGCTTACGACGTAATCGTATCCATACGTCCGTAAGGCGCTGATCATGTCGGACCATTCTTTCAAGTCGTGGCCGCATCCAACGGAACGAAACGTCCAAGCACGTGTTTGCACTTCTCCGTATGGCTGCATGTCCGTCAAGCCGTACATGTTCACGTTCTCTTGATCGATGAACGTGTCTTTCGCGTGAAAATGATGAAGCGCGCCGGCTTTACCAAGAATTTTGATCGCGGCAACCGGATCGATGCCTTGCCACCACATATGACTTGGATCGAGATTGGCGCCGACGGCGTCACACGTTTCTTCACGCAACTTCAACATCGTATACGGCGTATGAACGAGAAAGCCGCCGTGCAATTCCAAGCCGATTTTTACGTTATGGTCTTCGGCAAACCGGCCCGCCTCTTTCCAGTAAGGAATCAGTTTCTCTTCCCATTGCCACTTGAGAACGTCGCCGTATTCCGTTGGCCACGGCGTAACTGGCCAGTTCGGGTATTTCGCCCCTTCATGGTCTCCGGCAGTCCCCGAAAAACAGTTCACAACCGGAACATTCATCTGTTCCGCCAGCTGCACCGTCTTCTCGAACGTTTCCCGCGATTCCTTTGCATACGCTTCATCCGGCGAAATCGGATTCGCGTGACAGCTGAACGCACTGATCGTCAACCCGCGCTGATCGAGCGCTTCTTGATACCGTTTCCGCTTGTCTTCGTCCGCCAACAATTCGTCCAGCGGGCAATGCGCATTCCCCGGATTGCCGCCGGTCCCGATTTCAACCGCGTCCAATCCTGCATTATTTACATAATCAAGCATGTCTTCAAACGATCGGTCGGAAAAAAGTACGGTAAAAACTCCGAGTTTCATCCTTACATCCCTCCGGTTTTTGCTTTTTCCCCGAGCTTGACGGCTGCGCCCGTCTCGGCTGAACGATACAACCCTTCGATGATTTGTTGGATGACTACGCCTTGCTCGGCCGTGCTGATCGGCGCCGTTCCGCCGAGACATGCGTCAACGAAACGTTCGATTTCCAACTCGTAGCTGTCTTTGTTAGGAAGATGAGCTGGCGTTATGTCAATGAGCGATCCGTGTTTCTCTTGATAAATGTTCAACGGGAATACGTCCGCGCCTCCGTTTTCGCCCATCAGCGTGACGTTCATCGTATCCTTTTCTTTTACATTGGCTGCAAAAGCCGTTTCCAGCAGGATCGAAGCTCCATTTTTGAACGTAATCATGCCTCGCGCCATGTCTTCGATCGAGAAATTCTCCCAATCCCATTCCCCGAACAAGCCGACGCCTTGCTTGTTTCCGAGTTTTTGATACGTCACTCCAAATACCGTATCCGGCTCCGGGTAACCCATTAAATACAACGCGGTGTCCAACATATGTACACCGATGTCGATCAGCGGGCCGCCGCCTTGCAATTCTTTGTTCGTGAAGACGCCCCAGCCCGGAATGCCTCTGCGCCGTACAGCTTTCACATTGACTGCATACACGTCGCCGAGTTCCCCGGCGTCGACGAACCGCTTCAGCATTTCGGTTTCTTGCGCATGACGATAATGGAAGCCATACGTAAGAATCTTTCCGTTTTCGCGGGCCGTCTGCTCCATCTGACGTGCTTCGTCAGCCGTCATCGCCGGCGGTTTTTCGCAGAGCACGTGACAGCCAGCATTCAACGCAGCAATTGCCGCCGGAGCATGAAACTTGTTCGGTGTGCAAATGCTAACCGCATCAATGTCCACCTGACCGAGCATTTCCTCGTAATCGGAAAACACATTCGGAATGCCGTGCTCCCCTGCAGTTCTTTCCGCATTCTCGCGAACGACGTCCGCGATCGCAACCAGCTCCATGCGATCGCTGCACTTTAAATAATTCGGAATGTGGACGCCTCTCGCAATTCCGCCCGCACCGATAATGCCCACTTTCAATTTGTCTGTCATGATTTCCCTCCTGAGTAAGTATTCACGTAAATGTTGCCTGGATTTCGTACAACTCGTCCAAAATCCTAGGCATGACTACGAATGCTTGATGTCCACCCATTTTCTTTCCTGCGCTGAACGTTCCACCGCATCCAACACGATTTGGTTACGCAAACCATCTACAAAATTCGGTGCCGGCGAATCGCCTTTTTCAATGCCTTGGAGCAGTTCATGAATTAAGTTAATGAATGTATGCTCGTAGCCGATAATGTGACCAGCCGGCCAATAACGACCCGCATAAGGATGTTGTTCTTCCGTGCAATGAATCGTGCGGAACCCTTGCTGTCCTGGTTCATCGTCGGTGAAATAGACGTCCAAATTATTCATATTCTCAAGATCCCAGCGAACCGAACCTTTTTCCCCGTTAATTTCAAAACGGTTCCCGTTTCGGTTGCCTGCAGCAAACCGGGTCGCCTCGAATACGCCGAGCGCGCCATTTTCAAAGCGCGCCAGAAACGCCGATGCGTCGTCGACGTCCACTTCACCGAACGCGCCTCCTTCGGATTCGGCGTTCAGCCCGCCGCTCATTTCCCCAAGCGGGCGCTGCTTGATGAAAGTTTCCATCGTGCTCGACACTTCCGAAAACTCACCAATCAAGAAGCGTGCAAGATCGATGATGTGGGCGCCGATATCACCGAGCGCACCTGAACCGGTGACCTCTTTGCGCAAGCGCCAAACGAGCGGAAACGAAGGATCCATGATCCAATCTTGCAAATATTGCGCGCGGATGTGATAAATTCTTCCCAGCCGGCCTTCGGCGATCAATTGCTTCGCATATTGAACCGCCGGAGCAAACCGGTAATTGTGGGATACCATGTGGACGACACCGTTTTTCTCGGCCGCCTCTGCCATCCGCCTGGCTTCTTCCACCGTCATTGCCAACGGCTTCTCGCACAGCACATGCTTCCCGGCTTCCAAAGCCGCAATCGCCATTTCCGCATGCGTATTATTCGGCGTCACGATATCGATTAAATCAATATCATCCCTCTCGAGCAGCCGTCTCCAATCGGTTTCATAGGATTGCCAGCCCATTTCTTCTGCGGCTTGCTTTACCGCCTCCTCGCGGCGTCCGGCAATGGCTTTCAGCACCGGCTCCGTGTCGCTCCCAAAATAAAACGGCACGTCACGATAAGCATGAGTATGCGCTTTGCCCATAAACTGGTAGCCGATCATCCCCACGCGAATTTTTCCCAAACCGTATCACTCCCCAAATGACAAAATAAAAAAACTCTTAAACAGGTTCTGCAATCGTTGCACAATTCCTTCTTCAATTTTAAAGAATTTGTTCCAACGGTTGCGCATTGCCGTACGTCGGTTTCGATTCGGTCGTTGGTTTCAGCCAGCGAACCGCATTGACGATCACCTGTTGAACATTTGGTTGATGGTACGTGGGATGTGTTTCGTGGCCGGGCCGAAAATAAAAAATCTTTCCTTGACCGCGCCGGAACGTACATCCGCTGCGGAATACTTCTCCACCGCCGAACCAACTGACGAACAACAATTCATCAGGTTTTGGAATGTCAAAATGTTCCCCATACATTTCTTCGTGCTCGAGTTCAAAATATTGTCCGACGCCTTCCGTAATCGGGTGGGACGGGTCGACGACCCAAAGCCGCTCTTTTTCGCCGGCTTCCCGCCATTTTAAATCACAGGAAGTCCCCATCAATCGCTTAAATATTTTCGAAAAATGGCCGGAATGCAGCACGAGTAGTCCCATGCCGTCCAACACCCGTTGACGCACGCGTTCAACGACTTCGTCGCTAACCTCTTCATGGGCGACGTGCCCCCACCATAGCAATACATCGGTTTCGCGCAACACTTCTTCGCTCAATCCGTGCTCCGGTTCGTCAAGCGTAGCCGTTTTGGCGTCAATGCCGGCTTCTTGCAAAAATCCGGCGATTGTTCCGTGAATGCCTTCCGGATAAATTCGGCTCACCTCGGGATTGCTTTGCTCATGGCGATTTTCGTTCCAAACGGTGACTCTCATCGATGATCCACTCCTTTTTATGTTCGTATTCCAGTATTCATTCTATCATTCTTTAACCGATCCGGACGTTAAGCCGGAAACGATTCGGCGCTGAAAAATGAGCACAAGGATCACGAGCGGAACCGTCACGACGACAGTGGCGGCGGAAAGCCCGCCCCATGGAATCGTAAATCGTCCTTGAAACAAAGATATGCCGACCGGAACCGTCCGATATGCAGGCGCCGTATTGATCGTATACGCATATAAAAATTCATTCCAAGCAGCGATGAACACGAGGATGGCCGTCGTAAACAGTCCGGGCACAGCGAGCGGGAATATGATCCGCCAATACGTTTGCATCAAAGACGCTCCGTCGATCTTGGCAGACTCTTCGAGATCGTAAGGAATTTTACGGAAGAAGGTGACCAAAATCCATATCGACAACGGCAAAGTAATCACCGTGTACGGAATGATTAACCCGAGATAACTGTTCGTCAAGCCGACGTTTAATAATATTCGAAAGATCGGGGCCACCGTCGCGATTTGCGGAAACATCGAAACCGACAAGGCCAGTCCGAGGATGATCGCTTTGCCGCGAAACTGCAGCCGGGCAATCGCGTATGCCGCAAACGAGGCAGTGAAAACGGTGTAAGCCGTCGTAACTCCGGCCACGACAAAGCTGTTTTTCAAGTAATCCAAAAACGGGTGGTCCAAAAATACATGTTTGTAGTTGGCCAGCGTCGGATTGTCAGCAAACGGATCGAATGCGTTTACCCCGAACAATTCCGAAGGCGGTTTAAGCGAGCTTAAAAACACCCACAAAAACGGGAACATGATCACAAAGGCAAACAGGATTAAAAACGCGTAAAACAAAGGACTTGCTTTTTTCTCCATGACTCCACCTCCTACGTCTTCGAACTGTCCGACAGCAAATCGGAACCGAGAAATTTAATGTAAATGATTGAAATCAACGCGACGCAAAGGAAGACGATAATCGCCAGCGCCGAACCGAGGCCGAAGTTTTGCTGCGAAAACAGCACCCTGTACGAATACCCCGAAATCATTTCCGTGGAATTGCCGGGTCCTCCACCCGTTAAGACGAAGACGAGGTCGAATACACGGAAAGCTTCCAACGTACGGAACAAGAGCGCTACCAAGATACTCGATTTCATCAAAGGCAATGTCACTTGGAAAAACTGCTTCGCTTTGCTCGCTCCATCAATGGCTGCGGCCTCATACAAGTTTTTCGGAATGACTTGCAATCCTGCCAGCAGCAACAACGCCATGAACGGTGTCGTTTTCCAAACGTCGACTAAAATGACGGCAAACATTGCACCGACATCCGTCGTCATCAAAGTCGCCATGTCAGGAACAATACCGATCGTTTCAAAGAACTTTGCCACGATTCCGTTCTGACCGTCATAAAGATAACTCCACATCATCGCACTGACGGCTGTCGGAATCGCCCACGGAATTAAAACTGTCGCACGCATGAGCCCTCTGCCGAAAAACGCTTTGTTGATGACAAGGGCAATCGCGAATCCGAATAAAAATTCAGCAGCTACGCTGATGATAGTGAATAGAAACGTATGCCATAACGCATGCCATGTCCGATCGTTGGAAAATGTCGTCCAGTAATGATCGAGGCCGATAAAATTCGGTTCGATGATGGCGCCTTCCAACCCGGATGCAAGTTCGGCAATCTGCTTCAAATCGTCGGTCGTTTTTTTAGCTTCCAAGGTTGATAGTTTTTCGTTTAAATCAGCGATCGTCTTTTGAAACTCGGATGCCGTTTCTCCGCTGATTTCAACGAGCGAGAGTTCGTCCGAAGGCGTTTCGTAGTTCATAAACATCTTATAAACCTTTTGATAGGCCTCCCCGGCATCTTCCTTTATCTGATCGTCCAATTCCGTCAGCTCTTCTTTAACGTTCTGAAGTTTCTGCTTCACTGGAGCTGATGCCGTCTTGATTTGTTTATCCAGGCCGTCCACCAAAAACGGTTCGTATTGCAAATATACGTATAAATTAAGCTCATAGTTTAAATGAGTCGAAGATTTCGTCGGTTCGTTCAAACGCAGATCGAACAAACTATAATAAAAAGATTGAAAGACCGGGTAGATCGCGATAATCAAGATCAAAAGCAACGACGGCGCAATCATTAAATAGGCCGGTTTCCAATCAGATTGTTTCTTTAACGGCTTTTGCTGCTTCAAACTGCCGCCACCTCCTTCTCGCTGTCTGTCAAGCTAGTAAATGGAGCATTAGCCTCCGACAAGGCAGAGGCTAATGCAAGGTTTCCAATTATTTGCTCATGTCCGCTGTCAGCTGGCTTTGTAATTTCGTCGCAGCTTCCTTCGCCGAAATTTCACCGCTGATCGCTTTCGAAATTTGAATTTGAATATCGCTCGAAATCTTCTGGTAGTTGGCAGCGACCGGACGGGCTACAGCATGGTTGACCGCCGTTTGGAATCCTTCTTTCGCGAAGAACGGATTCGCTTCCAACACTTCTTCATCTTCCAAGACCGAAGGGATCGTCGGAATTTTGCCGCCTTCAATGGCGCGAATCTTTTGCCCTTCCGGACCGGAAATGAATTTTACTAATTTCCATGCGGCTTGCTTATGCTCGGAATACTTGTTGATGCCGACCATCCATCCGCCGAGTGCTGACGCAATGCCTGCATCGCCTTTCGGCAGCGGGGCTACGCCGACTTTTCCAGCAACTTCGGAAGCCGACTCGTCGTTCGAGGTTTCCCACATGTACGGCCAGTTGCGGGCAAACACAGCTTGACCGTTAATAAACGCCTGGTTAGTCTCCGGTTCCGTGAAAGTAGTGATGTTTTTCGGTACGAAATCGGATTGCGTAATTTCAGCCATTTTTTCAATGCCTTGAATCGTATCTTCGCTGTCAGCGACGACCTTGCCGTCCTTCACGAATTGTCCGCCGTAAGAGGCTACATATTCAATGATGTTACAGACAAGTCCTTCATATTGTTTTGCCTGATACACATAGCCGAATTTCGTGCCTTTTTCCCCTTTGTACTTTTTCGCCATTTCCATGAGTTCGTCCCACGTTTTCGGCGGAGTCTTGACGATATCTTTCCGGTAAAACAGAAGGCCGACGTCAGTAAACAACGGCAAAGCCCATTGCTTTCCTTTAAACTTGGCGGCACTCAGCGCCCCTTGGTTGTAAATGCTCAAATCATAGCCGTCCTGTTGGGCGAACCGGTCGAGCGGAAGCAAGTAACCTGCTTGCGCAAATTCCGCCGGCCATACAACGTCAAGATTGAATACATCAATCTCCGAAGATTTGGCATTCAGTTGCGTTACGTAAAGGTCATGCTGCTTGCCCGAATTGTTTGGCAATTCGCGGTAATCGACCGTTATGTTCGGATATTTCTTTTCGAAAGCTTCGATCAGCTTTTGCGTCGTATCGGTTTCATCTTTTCCGTGCGCCCAAACGATCGTTACTTTCTTGTCAGAACCTTGATCTTCTCCGGAAGTATCAGTACCTGTATTCTCACTTGATTCGTTGTTGCTTTCGCCGTTGTTATCCCCTGACGATGTCTTTGTTGAATTCGACCCGCAAGCAGCCAATGCCGTCACTAAGGCAAGGGCCAATACAAAAAGCTTCATCCATTTTGTACGCATTCCATTTCCTCCCGTTCATTTGTGTTCTTTCCGCAAAAGTTTACGTGGATTCTCGTTCCACTACGCGAAGCGAAAGCCCCGCGCTGGCTTGCTCCGACGGATGCCCTTCACTGATGATGCGAATCATCAATTCCATTGTCCGTCTTCCCATTTCCTCTACCGGCTGGTATACCGTCGTGATCGTCGGATCCATCAATTCCGCGATCGGCTGATCGTCAAATCCGATCACCGCAAACGCATCAGGAACCCGAACACCTTGGCTTCGAGCTTCCTTGATCATTCCTGCCGCCACTTGATCGCTCCCCGTGAAAACGGCCGTCGGACGAGGCGAGAGTTTCATTATTTCCCTGAAGACCCTTTGCCCGTCGAAACTGTCGTATACGCCGGAAAACGACCACTGCTCATCGAAAAACAAGTTCTCTTCCTGCAGCGCATGGTCAAACCCTTTTTTCCGTTCACGAATATTGGTCACGCTGTCGCTGCCTCCACAATAAGCAATTCTCCGGTGCCCCTTCTCAATGAGATGACGGGTGCCCAGATATCCGCCTTCGAATTGGTCAAGCCCGATGATCGGCACATCGGTATGGTCCGGATATTCGTTGCAAAACACGACCGGCCCGAAACTCGCGTAATCTTTGATTTCTTCCCACCGGTTTTCGGTAGAAGCAAAAATGATGCCGCCGATTTGCTTCTTGCGAAGCCATCCTAAATACTCCAATTCGCGGTGCTTATCCATTTGCGTTTGGCAAACGATCAATTGAAACCCTTGTCGTGCCGCTTCACGTTCCATCGCCTCAACGAGAAGACTGAAAAAAGGGTTGGAAATTCGCGGGACAATGACAGCCACCGTCGTGACGGTCTGTCTCCGCAACTGCTGTGCAATGGAATTCGGAACGTATCCGAGCTGTTCCATCGCGTCGACGACGAGTTTTTTCTTTTCTTCGGTGACGTAAGGATGATTGTTGATCACTCTTGATACGGTTGCCCTTGACAAGCCGGCAAGTTTTGCGACATCTCCAATCGTAGCCATTGGCGCCTCCTCTTGCGTAACACCCCCTGAAAAGAAATTTCAGTTCACGCAATGATGTCTGAAATCGATTTCACAAAAAATTATAGTTGAAAGCGCTTCAATAATCAATGGTTTTTTCCAAAAAAATTGAAAAAGGAGATTCGCCAGCAGCCAGATCCCTTGCTGCACAGGCAAATCCCCGCAATTTTATTTACAGTTATTTCGTCGACGCTTCCTTCAAAGAAATCAATGATGCCGCAATGTTTTCAACGTCCGTATGCGAGATCCGTTTCAATGGCGACGAAATGGATATCCACCTCTCTTGGAACAGATCAAGGGCATAATAGGCGCCGTCGGCATTCGACCTCCGGTACCATTGCGCTTTCCCGCCTTCGATCGCCATTGTCGTGATTCGAGTGCCTTTCCTTCGCACGCCTCCTCTCGGTTCAGGAATTTGCACAGAAATTTGGAACGTGTTGAATCGCAGCACAAGAAACGGGCCGCGCGGACCGTAATATTTCGAATCGCTTTTCGCGATGGCAACTCCCGTGAATTCCGTTCCCTTCGGTACTTCCGTCGGAAGGAACGATGCACCGTCCAAGTCATCAACACCTAGCTGCGCAAGCGTATCGCGAACTTTTGTTTTCTCAGCGTCAGTCAAATAAAAGTCGATAAAAGCATGCGGCCGATCGTTTTGATAAAACGCTTTGAAACTTGCGCCGTTCTCGGCTTTCTCATCATCGGAGGTAAAAGACTTCGTGAACGCAACTTCACCTCCAATTTTATAACCGGTAACCGCATTGAAATCGTCACCGACGGAAAACCACAGCGTCTTACCTGAATCGAGAAGCACGCGGTTCGGTTCATGTCCATCCACTCGAACTTTCGCAATTTCCGGGCCATAAACGCCGTAAAGAAGTTGCACCGGTCCTTTGCCGGGAACCATGTCAAATGAATGATCGGACGTCCATCGATGCGCGGAACCTTTCACCCACGTCCAAGTCCCGCCTTTGCGTTCCAAGCGGCCGGCAACCATACGCCGATCTTCGTTCATGTAGAAAATAAATGCCGATTCGGGCACATCATTTAAATCGGCATCATACGGTTGTACCGAAACGATTTTCTGAAAACGGACGTCTGCCTTTTGCAGCACCGGCGCAAACGTTTCGTTCAGTGCCGCCTCCTGCTTCGTTCTGACGAAAGCCGCGGCTTCTTGTTCGCTGTCCGTCCGAAACACGATTTCCCGCGAATTGAAGAATACGTAATACGGTCCCGTTTTCGGAATTTGCAATTTCGGATAAGCCGTTCTAGCTTGCTGCGGAGCCATTTCTGACATTTGCGCAACCACGGGGTTCGGTCCGACTCCAGTCCGGGTAAAGGAAACCGCCCCGGGCGATTCGTCGACGACGAGCGCCGCCAGCTTACTTGTGCGATCCGACAATAAATTTTTGTAAGGAAAATGGCTTTCGGCTTGATTATAATGACTTTGCAATAAATCAAGGGCATCCTCCAAGTCACCTGTTCGCAAAACGATGCCGTTCGTATCAAATAACATGTACGTCGGGGATTTATCGATGTGCAACTCGGCAAATGCTCTTTGCGCAGCTTTCAATTGCATCGGCCATACCCCGGTAAGCATTTCGTCAAGCACTGCAGGCTTATGTTGAAAACTTTCGATCGCCTCGTCGCCGATGAGAAGCGCGAAAAATTTCCCTTCCTTATCTGACAATAAGCTCGGATAAGGAAAACGATTTTTCAAAAAGTCGAGCACTTGTCGTTCATCTCCCGTTTGAAGGACGACGCCTTTTTCGTCAAAGACAAAAAAGTACGGTGCCCGCGGAATGTTCAGTTTCGGATACCCGTGCCGCGCCGCGTCCAAATTGTTTTCCTGAACACCATCAATAACGTTATCAAGATCGCCGAGATGATTGAACACCGTCGATGAGCCTTTCGTCCCGTTTTTTTTCACCGAAAGGATATAGTATTGTCCATGTTCGCTGGACAGCAAATCCGGATACGGAAAGGCTGCCCCGCGATGCCCTTCTTGGATGGTTGGATTACGGCTCTCAGGAGAAATGGACGAGTACACGACGCAGGCAAAAATCAGCAAGGCAGCCGCTGTAGTTAAGACTGGCCTGATCCACGGAGCGAAACGGCGAACGGTTTTCGGCGACGCAGATTGCCGCTTGCGCTTGATTTTATCGCGAATTTCGCTCTTCGCGCGTTCGCTCAATTCGCCGTCCTGAAAAATGGTCTCATCAAGAACCGTTCGCAACTCATTCAATTGATTTTCCATGGCACCCGTCCTCCTCGTACATTTTTTTCAGCAGTGCGCGTGCGCGCCGCAGCCGGGTTCGCACCGTATTCGCTTTCGTTTTCAACGATTCCGCCACTTCCTCGGTTTTCAACCCGGAATAATAATGCAAGATGATGACCTCTTTATACTTCAACGGCAAAGCCATAACCTTTTCCGCCAATTTCCGGTTTTCATCGGCTTTTACCGTTTCCCGCTCCGGCAAAGCGTCGGCACTCGCCAACTCCTGTTCAAATGCCGGTTTACCAAGGTGTATATGACGGAACGGCCACGATTTCAGCCAATCTTTACATCGATTCACGGTAATCCGGAATAACCACGTTTTGAACGTGGAATCGCCGCGAAAGTCGTTTAAGTTTTCATAACAGGCAATGAAAACGTCTTGAACGATGTCTTCTGCCTTTTCCCAATCACGGACGTAGGTAAAGGCTAACTTTTTCAAATCGGATCCGTATTTTTCCATAAGAGCGACAACGACGGTTTCCGAATCGTTCACCTGCCGCCGGTCACACCCTTCCGGAATGGAATTGATCGAGTCTTGATCCATCCCCTTGCCCCCCGTCCCTTGCATTTCACCCGGTTTGACGACACCCGGGACGAAACGGTTTCAGTTTCACGTAACATTTTTGAAAGATGCTGCCTTTCTTCTCTAATCTTGGCACAAAAAAAGGGAGCTTTCGACCGAAGAACTTAAAATTTTCCTCCGGTGAAAGAAATCCCTTTAATGAAAAACTTATTGAAAAACGCATAGATGGCGAGAACCGGCAACGTAAAGACCATTGAGGCCGCCATGATTAAGTTCCAGTAACTGTAATGTTGTCCTTTGAATTGATTCAACCCAAGCGGCAACGTGAACATCTCGTTGTCCGACAAAATGATCAACGGTCTCATGAAGTCATTCCAAATCGCCATGAATACGAAGATCGCTTGAGCGGCAAGCGCAGGTTTCGCCAGCGGCAAGACAATCCGAAAAAACGTGCCGAACTTGCTCAGTCCGTCCATTTCCGCAGATTCCTCAAGTTCCTTCGGGAAATTCACGAAAAATTGCCGCATCATGAAAATAAACGTGGCATTAACCATGACTGGAACAATCATCCCTTGATACGTATTCAACCAGCCGAGTTGCGATAAGATCAAATACAACGGAATCATCGTTACTTGAAACGGAATCATCAACACAGCCAACACGGCGTAAAACATCCCTGCCCGCCCGGGGAATCGTAATCGTGCAAGCGCGTAACCGCACATCGAATTGAAAATTAAATTTAACAACGTGCCGACGCTGGCAATGAACAAACTGTTGAGAAGCCAACGCGGAAACAACTCTTCTTCGACGAAAATTTTTTCATAGTTTGAAAGCGTGAATGGATGCGGAATCAAGCTCACAGAGCCGTTGGAAACTTCCGCAAACGTTTTAAACGAGGAAGCGAGCGCCCACAGAAACGGCAAAAGCGTGACAATGCCGTAACCGATAAGGAAAACGTACAATACATTTTTGCTGCTCATCTTACGCCGATTCAATTCGAAAGTCCCCCTTTATTGCCTTACTCATTCGCGAAATTAAAACACGGACTCTTCCTTGGAGAATTTCCGCTGAAGCACGGTTGCCAGGAAAATGACCAATGCCAGCACAAACGCAATCGCTGCCGCAAATCCCATCGTTCCCAGCGATTTGAAAGCATATTGATAAATGAGCAGGACGACGGTCAACGTTGAATTGTTTGGCCCGCCGGATCCGTTTGAGAAAATGTACGATTGATCGAACAACTGAAAGGTGCCAATGATACCCATGATAATGACGAAAGAAGTAATCGGTCGCAGCATCGGAACCGTAATATGCATGAATTTCTTCGCAGGACCCGCACCGTCCAATTCCGCGGCCTCGTAAAGACTATCGGGAATATCTTGCAGCGCGGCAAGATAAATCACCATAAAAAACGGAGCCGTCGACCAGATGTTCATTATCATAATCGAATACAAAGCGATGTCCGGGTTGCCGATCCAGTTGTACGTGGGCAAACCGACAGAGCTTAACAAATAGTTGATGAGTCCGTATTTGTTGTACATCCACATAAAAATTAACGTCAACACGGCGGAAGAAGTAAGCGTTGGCAAAAAGAACAGCACCCGAAAAAAGCTTTGCCCCTTCAAGCCCGTATTCAGCATCGCCGCCAGGAACAGAGCAAGAATCGTTTGGCACGGAACAACGATAGCCACATATTTGGCCGTGTTCAAGAAAGCGATTTTCGTCCGCGTATCATCGAAAATATTTTCATAGTTCTTCCATCCGGCAAAATCAAAATGGGTGCCGCCGAGCAATTCAACATCGTTGAAAGAAAGAAACAATGCATAAAAAATCGGGATCAGGATAAAAACAAGAATCGTCAAGGCGGCGGGCAAGACGAACAAGTAACCTTGACCGGCTTCTCTCGCTTTCTTGCTGAACATGCGCATGCCTCCTTTTTATGCGAAGAAGGGGATATTCCCCCTCTTCGCGTGATGGTTTACTTGTTAGCTATCGCTTCGTTCGCCTGTTTCTGTCCTTTCTTCATAGCTTTCGCCAACGGCTGCTCGCCGAGAAAAGCGCTCGTAAACATGTTGTTGAAGTTCGTTGTCACAACCGGCAAATTAACACCGTCCTGCCAAACGGTCGCATACGAAGCACTCTTAACGAAAGGTCCTCGCAAATCGCTGTTTTCATAACCGAGCTCTTTGGCGACCGATTCTCTCGTCGGCAGCGCGATGCCGCCTTTCGTCCATTTTTTCATACCTTCTTTTCCGGTCAAATACGAAATTAACTTCCAAGCTGCTTCTTTATGTTCCGACGCTTTGTTCATAACGTAAGCAACGGTAAAAGCCATCGTCGTCTTCTTGCCGTAAAATTTCGGCGGTTCGGCCACCCCGTATTCAAGATCCGGGAATGCCTCTTTGAAATACGGAATGTTCCACGGTCCTTCAAGCACCATCGCCACTTTGCCTTGCCCGAAAGCGTCACCGGTATTTTGCGTACCGACTTCGGAAGGAACGACTGCGGTTTTATCTTTCAAATGCATGTCGACGATCGGCTGCAAGGCGGAAACGACTTTGTCCGAAGCAAAATTGGCCTTTCCGTCTTTAATGATCTCGCCGCCTTTCGCTTCGCCGATGTTATACAAGCGGGCCAATTCCGGCGCGACACCGAACCCGTAAATCTTGCCGTTCGTCAATTTCTTGGCGTCCGCCCTCAATTGTTCGAATGTCGTCGGCGGTTCTTCGATACCGGCTTCCGCAAACATTTTTTTGTTGTAAAACAACGCGAGCGTCGAATAATCTTTTGGAAATCCGTATATCTTTCCGTCGAATTTAAACGCGTTCAACAGCGGATCCTGAAAATCTTCAATGTCGAAATCATCGGTAACGTATTCATCAAGGGGCTGAATGACGCCTTTTTGAATAAGTGCAGGCGCCTCAAATGCGTCCAAGTAAAAAACATCACCAGCTTCTCCCCCGACAAGACGCGTTTTCAATACGTCCATATACTGTTCGGCGATAGCCTCAATTTCCACGTGAATGTTCGGATTTTGTTCTTCAAAAGCGGCTACGACTTCCTTTAACCGCTTTTGCTCGACCGGATTACTTTGCCAGCCTGTAAGCGTAATCGTCACTTTTCCCTGGTCGTCGCCGCTGTTTTCTCCTTCTCCGCCGCTTCCGCTTGCGGTTTTGTCCCCGCTGCCGTTGCTGCATCCTGCAAGAGCCAACCCAAAGACAAGCATCACTAAACTTAGAATGGCCATGCCTTTCTTTTTGCGCATGAAATGCATCCCCTTTCAAAACTTATATTTTTAAAGAGAGAGCTCCCTCTTTAAACCAATTCCTAGACGTTCACCTGTTGCTCAATCACCACTCGGCATCCGGTCGTATTTCTTTTTACGACAGCGGCCACATCTCCATTAACCCGTTTCACGATGACATCGAGCTCGCCTTTGCCAATAGAAAGCTTTCGGACGTGCAAGTGATTCATTGACGGCAACAACACAGGCGAAAGATAAATTTCTTGTTGGAGACAATTAGGAAACAGACCGAGCAACGCCTGAATGAACGAGAGCGGCGTTCCTGCTGCCCACGCTTGCGGCGAGCACGCGGTCGGATAGTTCACGACCCTTTCGCCGTAACCGCAAAACAATTCCGGCAAGCGATGATACTCGAACGATTTTGATGCACGTATGAGTCCATCGATGACTTTGACTGCTTCGGCTCGTTGCTCCCGTTTGCTCATCCCCAATAAAATTAAACTGTTGTCGTGCGGCCAAACGCTGCCGTTGTGATAACTGATCGGATTATAACCGGCCTCGCCTTCGGCCATCGTACGAATGCCGAACCCGGAAAACATGTTGTCGGAAACGAGCGTTTCGGCAACCTTTTTTGCTTTGTCCGGCTCCAACAGCCCGGACCACAAAAGATGACCCGGATTGGAAGTAACCGTTTCTACTTGCTGTTTGTCCCGATCCAAGGCAATCGCGTAAAATCCGCGATCGTTCATCCAGAACTTTTCTTCAAACGTCCGTTTCAATGCTGCGGCTTGTCGGCGCAGCGATTGCGCCGCCCGTTGGTCGCTCAACTTTTCGTAAATATCCGCGATTCCTTGTTTCGCTTGGTAAACATATCCTTGCACTTCTGCCAGAGCGATCGGCGAATCGGCATAAGAGCCGTTTCGATGTACGATGGAATCCCCGGAGTCTTTCCATCCTTGATTGGAAATGCCGTTTTCGGATTGTTGATGGTATTCAACAAGACCATCCCCGTCGCGATCCCCGTATTCGTCGATCCATTTTAAAGCGGCATCGACATGACTGCGGAGCTCCTGAAACAGGCGGAGATCGCCGGTCCAACGAACGTATTCGATTAACAAGATTAAAAATAACGGTGTCGAATCGACGGAACCGTAATAAGGGGTGAACGGAATCTGATTCGTGTTCGCCAATTCCCCGAAACGAATTTCGTGCATGATTTTCCCCGGTTGCTCATCCCGCCACGCGTCCACTTTTGTGCCTTGAAAAGCGGCCATCGTTTTCAAAGTGCCTTTGGCCACTTCCGGCTGGAAAGGAAGCGCTTGCAAAGCGGCGATCAAGCTGTCTCTGCCAAAAGGAACGCCGAACCAAGGCAATCCGGCGACCGGAAACGTGCCGTATCCGAGATCGGTCAGCAAAACCCGAAAGTCATCGATTCCCCGCTCTACCAATGATCTTAATGCCGCATGATCGGTTTCAATTTCCGCCGCATTCATACGCCATTGCTTGTAAGATGCTTGCAGTCGATCCAATGCCTTTTCTCTCGCCTCTGGTTCGGGTTCGGCACCGTCGATCATCGGCATAACGCGAAAGGTGATGGTTCGTTCTTGCAAATGATACAGCGATAAGCGGAAGCGGATGTTTCCGTCCTCACACACGACAGCACCGTTATCCCCCCAATCGATTTTCGTAGCGCGCTTAATACCGTCTGTGCCTTTGTAGCGGAACGTAAACGTGTTATTATCAAACGTCGGACGTAACTTTTGGCCGGTTTTTGCTTTTTGCAGTCCGCGAATGATGAACATGTCGAGAAAGTCAGCGTCGATTTGCACGCTCAATTCAAATTCAGCCGACCGTGGATGATAGTTTTTCACGCTGATCGTTTCGTACAATATCCCGCCGTAGATGAAACGCTGCCGTTCGATTTCAAGTGACTCACGCGGAAGTGAGAGACTGCCGTCTCGTTCCAATTCAGGATTCGTCAGCATTATTGAAGCCGCATAATTTTCATCTGCTTTGGAAAACAGCAAGTTCGGCTCCTGGCCGTTGATTTTCAAATCAAATTGGCTCAAATACCTCGTATCTTTCGTGTACAACCCGAGTCCGTAATCATGGTTTTTCGGAATGTTCCCTTTCGCATCCGTAACGAGAAACAGATCATTCTCTTTAATCACGCGATAATCCATCGATTCCCTCCCGAGCCATTTTTATCTTCCGAAACGTTTCGGATTTTGCGCAAAATAAGATCTTCCAATCACCGTCAACTTTGGCTTTTCTCTGCCGGCGTTGTCGATTCCCGAACGATCAACTGCGAATCCAGCACTTTTTTATGAGGCGAATCTTTCCTTTCAAGCATACCTACCAACAGTTTTGCGGCTTCAAATCCCATTTGGTATTCATCCTGCGCAATCGTCGTCAACGGCGGAGAAACATAGGAGGCCAGGATGTTGTCATCGAATCCGACGACCGACAAATCTTCCGGGATACGTCTGCCGAGTGCCCGCGCCCCCTTGATAACTCCCATCGCCATAATGTCGCTCGCGCAGAAAACGGCGGTAATTTCGGGATACTTCGTCAGCAGATCGACGGTTTTCTTCTCGGCAACCGCTTCCCGAAACTCGCCATTCACCGCCCACTCTTTCCGAAAACGGACGCCAGCACGGCTAAGCCCTTTTTTAAACCCTTTCAAACGTTCCCTGCTCACGAACGCTTGATCGTGCCCATTCATCATCGCA
This sequence comes from Bacillales bacterium, assembly GCA_035700025.1. Classification (NCBI taxonomy): domain Bacteria; kingdom Bacillati; phylum Bacillota; class Bacilli; order Caryophanales; species Caryophanales bacterium. The sequence continues at coordinate 17,551 of DASSOY010000027.1, forward strand.
ATATTCCGGTGACCGCCTCCGAGCAAATGGGACACGGCTTTCTCGGCACCGAGCACATTGTCCGTCGAAACGTATCCGACAAATTCCGATTCCACGGGAATGTCGATCAACACGCACGGAATTTGGCTGTTCAACACTTCGTGCAAATAAGGATCGTCGACGCGAATCCCTTGGATGATGGCGCCGTCCACGCGTCTTTCCCTGCAAAGCTGCGTGTAAGTCTTTTCTTTTTGTTTTTTCGGATTCGTACTGAACAATATCAAATCATACCCGAGTTCGCCCGCGCAATCGTTGATCCCTCTCAATACAGCGAACGTAAAAAGATCGTTCTCCTCCGATCGGCTCAGCTCCGATACGATCAAACCGATCGTCTTCGTGCGCTTGACGACTAAACTTCTCGCCAATACGTTCGGACTGTAATGCAATTGTTCAGCTACCGCCTTAATTTTTTGTCTCGTCTTTTCATTAACGTCCGAGTAACCGTTAAGCGCTCTCGACACGGTTGTAACAGAAACGCCGGCTACTTTCGCTATGTCTTTAATCGTCGCCACATTTATCCTCCAAAACGTTTCGGATCCTTTTGCCTATAACTTACCATCACCGAATAAGAGTTGCAAGCACTTTTTCGGAAAATTGAAAACTCAGCCGAACAAAAACAGCGATTCTACCCTCCCAACAGAAGGTAAAACCGCCGGATATTTTTTATTTGATCGCGCCTCGGGTAACGTTGCCGATGATCCATTTTTGGGCGAACACGTAAACGACGATCATTGGAACCAACGCCATTAAGTAGGACGCAAACGCCAAATTGTAATCGGTGCTAAACTGCGATTGAAAGATGAATTGCACGAGCGGAAGCGTCGCTTGCTCCTGATTGCCGCTTAAGATGACGAGCGGCAGCATGAAGTCGTTCCATGCCCATAGACAGGTCAAGATGCCAACCGTTGCATTCATCGGCTTGAGCAGTGGAAAAATTACCCGCCAGAAAACCGTCCAAACATTTGCCCCGTCGACGATTGCCGCCTCTTCAAGCTCTCTTGGAATTGACTTAATGTAGCCAACATATACAAACACATTAAATGCCAAACCGTAGACGATGTATAGAAAAATGAGCCCGAGTAAATTATCTAGCCCCCACCGGCTCGTTTCCTTGACAATTGGCAACATGATGATCGGAAAAGGTACGAACATCGCGCTTACGAAATAATAATACAGCAGCCGAAAAAAACGCTTGTGCATGTTTCTTGCAATCGCGTAGGCGACCATCGAGTTCGTCAGCACGGTAAAGATGACGACGAAAACTGTGATGATCGCACTGTTTTTGAAAGCGTTGAAGAAATGCGTCATTTTAATCGCTTTCGTGAAGTTCTCAAAATGAAATGTCGAGGGAATCGCCAAAATTGACTGGGCGATCTGCTCAGGCGACTTCACCGCTACCATAATCGTTAAGTAAAGCGGAAACAGGACAAAGATCGCGCCGAGAATGAGCAAGATTGTCGACGTCCAATTGATGCGTTTACTGTTCATTACAGCTCGACCTCCCTTTTCTGCAAAAATTTAATTTGCGCTATGGAGACGACAAGGATGATAATGAAATAAATGACTGCGTTCGCCGATTGATAAGCAAATTCGCCGCCGCTGAATCCGCCGCGGTAGATCAACAAGGAAATCGATTCCGTGGACGTCCCCGGTCCTCCTCCGGTCATCGCCATGATCTGGTCGAACACCATAAGGAAATTTTTCATTGCCAGAACCATGTTAATGGTAAAGAAAGGCGCGATTAACGGGAACGTCACCGTCCAAAACATTTTCCATTTGCCGGCTCCATCGATTACGGCAGCTTCGTACAAGTCGCTCGGAATTGTTTGCAGTCCCGCAAGATACAAAATTGTATTAAATGCGACAGCTTGCCATACGGAAACGATGACAATGCCTATCCAAGCAAGATCCGGATCACCGAGAATATTTTTCGAAAGGGCTTCAAAACCGAGGCTTTTTGCCATATCCGGAAGAAAATGAGCGAAAATAAAATTAAAAATAAAACCAATGATTAAAATACTTAAGATGTTCGGCATAAAGTAAACCGCGCGAAGCGATTTTCGGAATTTGATTTTTGCATTCAGCCCGAGTGCAACGATAATGCTAATCACGTTCACAAGAATTGTTGAAACAACAGCAAATTTAAACGTAAACAAATACGCATCCCATGCCCGTTTGTCTTGAAAGACATTGAGATAATTTTTGAAACCAACAAAATCCCAATCCCCATACCCTTTCCAGTCCGTGAAGCTGTAAAATATCCCTTGTAATAGTGGATAAGTATGGAACAGGAAAAATAATGCCAATGCCGGAGCTGCCATGAGAAAATAAGGCATTGTTTTCCTTTTCATGTTACCTCTCCTCTCATTAAAGAGAAGGGGCATCCTGGGATGCCCCTATAGTTGTTACCTTTCCAAAACTTTGTTCCACGTCGTATCCATCTTCTTCAAGAATTGTTCTGTATTTTTCTTAATTAAAAAGGCTTGAACGAGGTTTGCCGCCTGCAATCCTGCCGGATAAAAATGGTCCGGGAACCCGGTGATCGTGCCATTTTCAAAGTTCGTCTTAATGTCTTCGAAAGTTTTGTCTTTCTGAAATACTCCCTTCACTGCCGAGAATGCCGCCTGTTCATCGGTATACTTTTGTGCAGTTTCTTTTTTCAGCATAAAGTCGATGAACTTCTTGGCGGCTTCAGGATGGTCGCTTGATTCAGTAATCGTCAACAATACGTCTACACCGGAAACAAGGCGGTTTTTCTCAGGATTATTCGTTGCAGGGAATGCGAACATGCCCAGTTTCACATCCGGATTTGCTTTCACAATTTCGGGAATGGCCCAGTTTCCTTGTAAATAAAAGACCCCTTTACCGTTGGCAAACGCTTTGTTTCCGTCGCCGTAACCGACGCCGAATACATCTTTTTGCCCGTAATCCAACAGCTGTAAGAAATGCTTGGCGACATCCTTATACTCTTCCTGAAAAGTCGCTTTTCCTTGATTCTTCAATTGGGCAAAGTTATCCGGGGCCAAGTTTGCACCTAAAGAATTCCATGTGACCATTGCTGTCCAAGGATCTTTCAAAGTAAAGTAAATCGGAATTTCACCGGCTTGTTTCGCTTTTTCCAGTTGCGAAATAAATTGGTCCCACGTTTGTGGAATTTCAAATCCTAACTTCTCAAATTTCGTTTTGTTATAAATGACACCGTTTGCATTTGTTGCGTACGGAATGCCGAAGACGCCTTCCTTATCCGGTCCGACAACTTTTCCAATCATTTTTACGTAAGCAGGCTGGATCGTTTCAAGCTTCTTGTAATCCGAAAAATCTTTTAACACACCTGCACGGGCGAGTTCACCGTAAGTCTGGGTTGCTCCCATCGATATGATATCCGGCAAATCATTTTTTGTCAGTCTCGTTTTTAAGACAGTTTCCGCCTCTGGCGGAGCAGACAACTTAATGTTAATGTTCGGGTTTTTTTCTTCAAATTGTTCAATTAACTGCTTATAAGTATCAATACTTTCAGACTTGTTAGAGAAAAGTTCAAGTTGAATTTGCTCCCCCGATCCTCCGGCTTCAGAACCTCCCGCACTGCATCCCGCTAATAACGACACCCCTAAAACTGTGACCAAAAATGTTGACAACCATCTTTTCATCAAAAATTCCTCCCAATTCATTAAATTTATTTATTTTGGAAAGTAATAAACAAATGCTTCATACGGCTCTACATGACCATCGACACGGCTGCTGCCTGCTTCTTGATTCGTAATGAGCAGCTCCCCGTTTTCCACTGAAAGTCGTTCCGGCCATTGAAAAACGCGAGATTGGTCCGAAAAATTACAAACGACCAGAAGCGTCTCATCCCCTAAAGTTCGCTTATAAGCATATATATGCTCGTCATCTTCGGCCAACATCTCATAGCGTCCGTAAACTATGACGTCATACGTTTTACGCAGCTCAATCAATTTTTTATAAAATTGAAAGACCGACCCAGGTTGGTTCCGCTGTTCCTCGACGTTAATATATTTGTAATTCGGGTTTACGCTGATCCAAGGTTCTCCGACGGTGAATCCGGCATGCGCCGCGCCGCTCCATTGCATCGGAGTTCTCGCGTTGTCTCTGCTTCGCGCCTTTATGCCGCTCATCATTTCCTCGACACTCATTTGATCGCTCTCGACAAACTCTCGGTAGCTGTTCAACGTTTCGATGTCGCGGTAATCCTCAATCGAATCGAACGCCGCATTCGTCATTCCGATTTCCTCACCTTGGTAAATATACGGAGTGCCTTTCAGCATATGAAGGCAAACCGCCAACATTTTCGCTGACTTTTCCCGATATTGTGGACTGTCATTGCCAAATCGCGATACTGCTCGCGGCTGGTCGTGATTGCTCCAATACAAGCTGTTCCAACCATCTTCCTCCAAGCCTTCCTGCCATTTGCTGAATATCTTTTTCAAATCGGTGAGTTTCCACGGTCCGTCATTCCATTTTCCGTCCGGACCATCACCGAGACCGACATGGTCAAAATGAAACACCATATGCAATTCATTGCGATTTTCGCCGGTATACCGCTTGGCTTCCTCAACGGAAACCCCCGGCATTTCGCCAACTGTGATAATGTTGTATTTTGATAACACTTTATCGTTCATTTCTTGTAAAAACTCGTGAATTCTCGGCCCGTTCATGAAAAACTCGCTGCCGTCTCCGTAAGCATTCCCTTCATGAATCGGTCCGTCTGGAAAACGTTGATCTTTCGAAATGAAATTGATAACATCCATCCGGAATCCGTCAATTCCCTTATCCAGCCACCATTTCATCGTCTCGTAAACTTTCTCTCGAAGGGAAGAATTTTCCCAATTTAAATCTGGCTGCTTTCGACTAAACAAATGAAGATAATATTGCCCGGAAGCCTTATCGTATTCCCAGGCCGAACCTTTGAACGCTGCCTCCCAATTGTTTGGCGGACCGCCGTCCTTCGAATCTTTCCATATGTAAAAATCTCGCTTTGGAGCGTCCTTTGATTGTCTTGATTCAATAAACCACGCATGTTCGTCCGACGTATGGTTCACGACAAGATCCATCATGATTTTCAAGTTTCGGCGATGGGCTTCCTCGAGCAATGAATCAAAGTCTTGCATATTGCCAAACTCAGCCATAATCGCTTGATAATCACGAATATCATATCCGTTGTCGTCGTTCGGAGAATCATAGACCGGCGACAACCAAATCACATCCACTCCTAGCTCGCGCAAATGGTCGAGCTTTTGAATAATGCCTTGCAAATCGCCAATGCCGTCGCCGTCAGCATCCATAAAGCTGCGTGGATAAATTTGATAAACAACGGCTTCCTTCCACCAATATTTTTTCATTTACATCCACCTTTTTTTATGACGTAAACGTTTACGTTAAAGGCCAAAATTTTTACCGCGCACGTACCGATTCTCTTTCGACAATATGATGACGCATGATCACGCTTTCAACGCCTTCGCCGGTTTGAATCATTTTCAACAAAAGTTCTGCCGATTTGCTTCCCATTTCATAGAGCGGCTGTTCAATGGTCGTCAGCGGCGGGATGCTCATTTCCGAAACCGGCAAATTATCGTAACCGATGATCGAAAGTTGCTCGGGAATCTTCACACCCATTCGATAGGCAGCCGAAATTGCTCCGACCGCCATTTCATCGCTGGCGATGACGACCGCGGTCAAATCTTTGTTTTTACGCAACAATTTCGGAAGTGCCACAACACCGTCTTTAAAACCAAAGCCGTCTGCATATTCGACGAGCGGTTCTCCGTGCGCTAAACCATTTTCCTTCAGGGCAGACTGAAAACCTTCCACACGTGGAAGTCCGGCAATTAAATCGGTTTTCGGACCGCTGATCATCCCGATTTTTTCATGCCCTTTCTTTATCAAATATTCGGTGCCGTTGTACACGGCATGCCGATCATCCACACGCACGTAAGGCAACTGATGTTTGTATGATACGGACGAAAGCAACATCACAGGAACGTTCATCTTTTGGATGATGTCATGATATTCATCTTTCATCATCTCACTCGTATAAATAATGCCGTCCACACGTTTTTCGTTCAGTACTTGCAAATACTTTTTCGTTCGAATCCCGTTGGAGGCTGTGTTGCACACAATGACGCTATGCCCCATCTCGTTGCACGCATCTTCGATGCCGTTCAATATTTCAGAAGCGAATGAATTGGAAACATCGGGAAAGAGCACGCCGATCGTTCGCGTTTTTTTCATAATCAATCCTCTGGCTACTGCATTCGGCTGATACCCTAACTCTTCAATCGCCTGCAATACTTTTTCTTTTGTCTTTGCTGAATAACCGGGCAAATCGTTCAATATTCTCGAAACCGTTGCCGTCGATACTTTTGCCTTCTTCGCCACGTCTTTAATGGTCGGGTTCATGACTGCCTCCGTGTGCACGTAAACGTTTTATTGTAAAAAACAACTATTTTAATAGTATTAGTCACTAATAACTTAAGAAATGTAAGCGTTTTTTCACGTAAACGTTTACTCTATTATCTTACGATTATGATTGTCTGTCAATAAAAAAATGGAAAACATTAGCGCAGGTGATAGAAAAACACCCGGGCGTCTTGAACTGCACCCTGTCAAGTAGACATCGAAAATAATAAAAATGGCCTAAGCGGCTTTAGCTCTATATTCCATAGGGCTAAGGCCGTTTAGTCGTTTTTGATATCGTTCATAATTATAGAAATGAATATAATCATCCTTGACTGGTAACAGCCGTCTTCGTTTGCACTTCCGTAGAATCTGCCACTGACTCTACTTCTTTCGGCGGAGCTGTCCGCTTGATGAAGAACGACAAGAGAAGGGCGAGGACGGAAAGACCCGTCGCCACGACAAAAGCATCGTTGATCCCCTGGATCGTCGCTTCTTTTATAACATGACTGATCTGTTTCTGTAGTTCCGGCGGCAATTGGGCCAGCGCCGATTTCGCGGTCGAAGCAGTCATCTCCGCCCCTTCGGGAACCGGAATGCCTTTGTCCGCCAACATCGATTTCACGTACTCTTTCGTCTGATTCGCCATGACTGTCACAAGGAACGCCGTGCCCAACGACCCGGAAACCATCCGCAGCGTGTTGGACATCGCAGTTCCGTGAGGATTCCATTTTTGCGGCAATTGATTCAAGCCGGCGGTCATGATCGGCATCATGAGCATCGACATCCCGAACATGCGAGCGGAATATAATATGATCATGTGCATATACGTGGTCGCGTCGGTCAATTGGCTGAATCCCCACGTCGTCACAACGGTGATTGACAAACCGACGACGGCGAGCCAGCGGGCGCCAATTTTATCAAAAATTTTCCCGGTAATCGGCGACATAATTCCCATTAAAATCGCCCCTGGCAACAACAATAAGCCCGATTCGAGGGGTGTAAACCCGCGGATGTTCTGCAAATAGATCGGCACCAGAATCATTCCAGCGAACATCGCCATCGTAATGATCATGTTAATGAGCGTCGTCAGCGCAAACATGTTGTACCGAAAAATCCTGAATTCAAGCATCGGCGTTTTCGACCGTAGTTGCCTGAGAATAAAAATTAACAAAGCTGCTGCACCGGTGAAAAGAGAGAGCATGACTTCCCAACTGTCCCAGCCTTTGCCTCCCGCGCTGCTAAATCCGTATAAAAAGCCGCCGAAGCCGAGCGTCGACAAAATAATGCTGATGACGTCTACTTTCGGATTCGTCAACTTCGTGACATTTTTCAGCATCAGGCTTGCAAGCACTAGATCGAGAATGGCAACCGGCAAAACAATAAAAAACAACACACGCCACGAGTAGTTTTGCACGATCCACCCGGATAAGGTCGGCCCGATTGCCGGCGCAAACACCATCGCCATGCCGACCATCCCCATGGCCGCTCCCCGTTTTTCAACCGGAAAGATCGTAAAGAACACTGTCATCATAAGCGGCATGATGATTCCGGCACCCGACGCTTGCACGATCCGTCCCACCAGCAATAATTCGAATCCCGGGGCAAGGCCGCACAACAACGTGCCGGCAGCAAACAAGATCATGGCGGTCAAAAACAGCTTGCGCGTCGAGAATTTTTCAATAAGAAAAGCAGTAACCGGAATCAACACGCCGTTCGTCAACATATAAGCAGTCGTCAACCATTGCGCCGTATTCGCCGATATTTTCAAATCGTTCATCATTTGCGGCAGCGCGACATTCATTAACGTTTGGTTCAAAATCGCAACGAAGGCACCGAGCAATAACGAGGCTATGATCGGCCCTTTCCGAATTGAGGTCTCTCTTGTCTGTTCATGCTCCATGGTCTTCCTCATCCCTTTGCTCTAATTTCGTAATCAACTGCTGATGCGTGTCAAGCAAGAGCACGAGCTGCTCATCCGGCAACTCAAGAATTTTACTGAGCCTTTTCGTTAAATAAGCATCTTCCCCGAAAGCCTCCTCCTGCTTCGCCATGCCTGCTTCCGTCAACCGCATCACAATCGTTCGCCTGTCTTCTTTCGATCGTTCCCTCACGATCAATCCCGAAGTGACCAAGCGCTCGACAACACCGCTCATCGTACTGTTCCCGAGTTGCAGATGGTCAGCCAATTCACTGAGACTGATGTCCGGCTGTTTCGACAATGTCTTTAATACCATAAGTTGCACGGCCGTGGCGTCTGACAAATCCGCCGCTTCCCTCAGCAGCTGAAACAGCGCACGGTTCAGTTTCCGAATCGATCGAAGCACCTCGTCAATTCGTTCTCTCTCCTTACCCATAACAAAACCCCTCAATCGTTCTGATTAAAATCATTCGCATCCGAAACATTCCCTTCCCAATTATACGCCCATTTGATTCATTGTCAATATCGCAACTTCCGCGGCGTGATCGCGCAGGCGGGGCTGCGATATCCGTTCGTTTAAGCAGCAAAACCTTGTTACAATAAAAGCGAAAAGAATGAGAAGAAAGGGGGATGCACGTGAGAAGAGTACATGTCGTTGTCCACGGAATCGTTCAAGGAGTCGGCTTTAGGTACTACACCGAACAACAAGCATTCTCGTATCAAATCAAAGGTTGGGTAAGAAATGTTCCCGACGGAACGGTCGAAATCGATGCCGAAGGCAACGAACGAAACGTTGAACGGTTTCTCGAAGCGGTAAAACGAGGAAGCAGGCAAGCGTCCGTATCGAAGATCGAGGTCAGCGACATCGCTGAGGCGGGCGCACACGATTCCTTTCGAATTCGCCGATGAATGCGTCATGGAAAAAAGCGAATCCCATCCTGACGCCTTTTGACATACGATATGTAGAAGTCGAGTAAAAGAAAGGTTGGAAGGATGTGCCAGCGAGAAAACTTTGGGGGGTGGACTCTGCCGCCCGTGTGACAACTGAAAGTTATCGATGCGTGGTCAACGAGTACGGAAAACCCGTATACTGGGGCCGTTACTTGCAAACCGTGCCCGGTTTCGCCGACGGGTTGACGACCGAAGAAATTCGCCTAATCCATTCGAGGGGCGTAAAGATTCTGCCGATCTACAGTAATTTCCGCAGTGCCGTCGGCTACCGTACCGGAAGGGTGACCGCGCGTAACGCGATCTATCATGCCTCCCGGCTCGGCATTCCAAAGGACACCTTCTTGTTCGCCAATATCGAAAAAGGCTTTAACGTCAACGGCGATTGGATTCGCGGTTGGGTGGACGCGCTCTATACGAGCGGCTTTCGTCCGGGAATCTATAGCGCGCCGGATCGCGCAGCGTTTAACGAAGCCTACTGCAACGCGGTTGAAAACGATGAGAAAGTAGCAGAACAAACGGTGCTTTGGAGCCAAGAACCAACGCCGGGTACGACAGCGAAAAACGAGGCCCCGCCCTTCAGACCCGCCGTTCCAAGCTGTCGAGCAAACGTATGGATTTGGCAGTACGGTGAAAATGCCCCGAATTGTCCGATCGACACGAATCTGCTCGATCCAAGGGTCCTGAACCACTTGTTTTAAAAATGACCTCAAAGGACGCGGTCGCCGGCAAACAGCCGGTGATCGTTTTTCTTCGATTGAACGAAGTTCAAGACGAATGGCGCCTAACCTGACTCGGAACACGCTGTTCGATCGCCCCAGCCAGAAAGCCGCCCCGTAAAAAAAGCGCAGGTTCCGACCCGCGCGCTTAAAACCATTTCGAAACAAATGGTTCGTCTAAGTGAATGTCATCCTCGCGAATGGTTTCGACGGTGAAATGTGACAATAACTCTTCCAGTGCCAACGATTCAGGTTGTTCAAGCAAACCGGCCAGAAAGGCAAGAATACCCATCAACCGTTGGGCAGAAACGCCGTTTTCACGAAGACGGGAGACTGTGATCCATTCTCCGTGCCGTTTGGATAACCGCTGGCCGTCCGGGCCGTAGATCAAAGGCACGTGAGCAAACTTCGGAACCGGAAGCCGCAAAGCCCGATAAAGCAAAATTTGCCGCACCGTTGAATCGAGCAAATCCGCCCCTCGGAGCACGTGAGTGATGTCCATCTCAGCGTCATCAACGACGACGGCGAGCTGATAACTCATGATCCCGTCCGCTCTTTTTACGACAAAATCCCCGCCGCTGCCGGGACTGTACGTTTGCCGGCCCATGACGGCATCATCAAAGGCAACCGGCTCGTCCGGCACCGCAAACCGGTGCGACGGCCGTTTTCCCTTCGCCCGTGCCTCCCGCTCTTTAGCACTTAAACCACGACAAAGGCCGGGGTAAGCCGGCCCGAGAGAAGATAAACCATGAGGAGCGCTCGCAAGTGTGCGCAACTCTTTGCGGCTGCAAAAACACGGGTACAGCCTCCCGGCCTTTTCCAACCGAGCAAACGCCGCTTCATACAATTGTCCCCGTTTTCCTTGCTCATAGGGACCGTAACCTCCGCCGACATCCGGACCTTCATCCCAATCGAGACCGAGCCAGCGCAAATCTTCACAAATTCGCCGATAAAACGTTGGCCGGCACCGCGGTCGATCGAGATCTTCGATCCGGAGCACGAACGTTCCTCCGTTTTTCCTTACTTGCAGCCATGCCAGCATCGCCGTCAACGCGTTTCCGATATGTAAATCTCCCGACGGCGTCGGCGCGAACCTGCCTCTCATCATGCCGCTCAACCCCAGCCTTTCGTTCCGGCCTCCATTATATCGCCGTCCCGCCGCCCATTCAAGCTTATTTTACAAGTGCAGCGCACTGTTCCCAAACGCCGCTGCTCCTCGCTCTTTGCATCCGCATGCCTCGTTCCCGTCAGCTTTTCGCCGCTTCATTGCCTCTTCCTGCTGGCGTCTTGCCATCCAGTCGACGAATCTTACCTCTTTGTCGCTCAACGGACGATTCAACTTTACCTCAAATTCCTTTCGAAATTCATTAGGTTGTGAATTCTCCCTCATTCTGCCCCTCCCGCACAATGGCTCGTTTTTCTTCTAGAAGATTGTGAATTTCTTATCGCAAACCGGACATGCGCTCTTCCGAACCATCCGAGCAGGTATCTGCCGCACGCTTGCAGTTATTCGATTGACCTTATATCTACATCAATATAGAGAAAAGCGAACGGCGATCCATTCGCAAATGATCCGGTGACCCATTTGTCCGAAATGCTTCGGACCGATTGTAATGAAAACCCTAGCTGAACAGAAAAATGAATTTGAATGTTTAGACAACAATGGTTGCATCGAAGGTTTCATTCATACACTACGTGTTCATTATAACAAAATTTAGGAAGGTGAAGAAAGTGTCTTCCAAATAAATAGTTCAAAAGTAACGAAAAAACGAATCCCCCCGTCGAACGAAACGGAAGGATCCGGTACAAGTTAAGCACGCTCTTTTTTCAATCGCTTGCGGAAGCGAATGTTTGAAGGATTCAACCCATGCCCCAACGAACCGTACAAGCGCCCTTGATGCGGATCGATCAGCTCGCTCCCTTCAAAATATACCCGCGGCGTCCGCCATAACGCCTTCAACGCTTTGCCCATCGGCATTTCATGATACCGGTCGGGCCATTTTTGCTTGATCAACTGCTTTACGAGCGGATAGTATTTTGCGCTCATCCCCGGAAACAAATGATGTTCCGTATGATACGAGAAGTTGAAATGGAGCACGTCAACCCATTTCGGAAGCGTTACGGACAAGCTGTTTGCAAGCGGATCGTTGACCGGAACGAGAGGGTTGAGCCGGTGGTTTGTGGAAATGTAGCACATCACGATAAAATTGGCTATGAGCAACGGCAAAAAATAAGCAAAAAACCATTTTTCAAAGCCGATCGCGAACAACAACGCGAACCAAACCGTCCACGGTAAAATAAACTGCAGCCACACTTTTTTCCGGTCCTCCGCTTTAAATTGCCGCAAATAAGTCGCGAACATTCGTGTCGAATGCATAGAAAACGTCACCGACAACGAACAAAACGAGAGAAACGAGCGTATCGGAAACGGCATCTTGTAAACGAAACGCAAAAACTTGCTCTTCACCCAAATCTTCATGGACGGCCAAGAATCCGGATCATGTTCTTCATGCTGCGTATGTTTATGATGGTTGCTGTTATGCCACATCCGCCAGAGACGCGGGCCCGTGCTTAACGGAAAGAAAGCAACGGCACCGAGAAAATCGCGCCATTTCCGGTTGCGCAAAACCGCGCCATGCAAAATTTCATGTCCTAAAAAACCCATGCCCGTAAAACAAAAACCGAGCACGATCGCCAGCACGAGATTGATCCAAGGACCAAGCTCGAAAAGGATAATCGACGCCATTACAGACATCGTAACAAGCAAGTAAGCAAGTCCGCCCCAAAGACGTCCGGGAACCGGACGGAACGCCTGCTTTGGCAGATGCGGGGCAATCTTTCCCGCATACCACCCAAACGAATGCAAATCCTTCATGCAACGAAATCTCCTTTGTTGAGCAAAAATTAAAGACCTGCCTCGTTTTAAGCGCAGGTCCTAATCCCTAAAACGTTTGTTTAATTGTAACACACAACGCCGTTACAAATCTGTGAAAGGTACAATTGTCAAACTTTCCTGTCGTTGACAGATGACTGTCCGCTCATCAAGCAATTTCTCACACTGATTAAGACGACGATCAAAACGAGCGAGCCGATGATCGACCACATGTTTTTGTCCACTGTTCCCTTTTGTTTCATTTTAGCATAAAAAATCAGCGCAGCACGGTGAAATCCCGCCATTCGGGCGGAAGCAGCGATTGATATTTCCGCTGTAAAAAACGATCGTCGATCAAAACGACGATGCCGTGATCGTCCTCAGAGCGAATCAAGCGGCCGCCGGCCTGCAAAACCTTCGTCATGCCGGGAAACACGTACGCATAATCATAGCCGTTCTTGCCTTCCTGTTGAAAGTGAGACTTAATAATGTCGCGCTCCAAACCGATTTGCGGCAAGCCGACACCAACGACAAATACCCCGTTCAGCCGGTCTCCCTTCAAGTCGACCCCTTCGGAAAAAACACCGCCCAAAACCGCAAAACCGATGAGCGTCTCCGCCTTTTGCGATTGAAATTTCGATAAAAATTCATCCCGATCCGCTTCCGACATGTTTGGGTCTTGCACGAGGGTCGAAACATCCGGGTAAGCCTCCGAGAAAGCATCATACACGTTGTACAAATAGTGATAAGAAGGAAAAAACACGAGATGGTTGCCCGGATGCCGTTCGGTAAGCTCATGAATCGATTGCACAATCGCAGGCAATGTTTGCTCACGGTCGCGAAATCGCGTCGAGTGCGGAAGCACGTACACTTGCACGTTTTCCGGCGGGAAAGGCGACGGAATTTCGATAAAATAATCGTCAGCATCGCCCCCGAGCATATCCGTATAATAGCCGGCCGGCACAAGCGTTGCCGAAAAATACACCTTCGCGCGGTAATTCTTCCCCGCCTTCTGCAGCAAATGCGACGGATCCAAACAAAACAGCTTCACGTGCACGTCGCTCCGCTCCGCTTCCACGTACGTCACGTAACGCTCGTCGTACAATTTGGCCACTTTCACAAACCCGTGCGCGGCAAAATACACATCGAGCAAGAGCGCATCGCCATTTTGCTTCAAGAGCTCTTTTTCAGCGGCCGCAATAAACCCGTCGAGCAGCGATACGAGCTCTTCATCAAGCTCCTTCACGCTTTCGCCCGCATGCTGCTTCTTCATGAAAAGCAAATGATCGTTCACCGCTTTCGCGGCCTCACGCACATCCCCGCGAAACTCACGTTTCACGGCCAAGAAATCCGCCTTCCGCAGCGACGCGGAAAACATCTCCCGCGCGCGGTCGACCAAGTTGTGCGCCTCGTCGATCAACAGCACCGTGCGGCGCTTCTCCTCCTCGTACAGCCGGTTCAACGACACGCGCGGGTCGAACAAGTAGTTGTAGTCGCAGATGACCGCGTCGGCCGCGTACGACAAGTCGAGCGAAAACTCGAACGGACACACGGTATGCTTCCTCGCGTACCGCTCGATCACGTCCCGTGTCATCCGCGTTTCGTTCTCCAAAATATCGCTCACCGCATCGTTGATGCGGTCATAGTACCCATCGGCGAATTCGCAATGCTCCTTCGTGCAAATCGTCTCCTCCTTGAAGCACACCTTCTGCTTCGCCGTAATCGTCGTCGACCGCATGCACAAGCCTTTCGCCTCCAGGAGCGCCAGCGTTTCCTCGGCGTTCTCCTTCGTCGTCGACTTCGCCGTCAAATAGAAAAGGCGTTCCGCCTTTCCTTCACCCATCGCCTTCACCGCCGGAAACACCGTGGACACGGTTTTCCCGGTTCCCGTCGGCGCGTTCGCGAATAAATTTTTTTCCTCGTCAATCGTCCGATAGACCGCGCCGGCAAACTTGCGCTGGCCTTTTCGGTACGCCTCAAACGGAAACGGCAAATCCACGATGCTCTCGCGCCGCTTCTCCTTCAGCTCATGCACCAACATCGCAAAAGGCGCGTACCCTTTCACCATTTCCATCACAAATTCGCTGAGCGCCGCAAAGCTGAACGTCTTCCGAAACGTCCGCCGTTCATCACTTTCCGTATGCACATACGTCAATTGAACGATCATCTCCGAGCGATCGTTCTCCCCCGCATACATATACGCATAAAACTGTGCTTGCGCCCAGTGCACCGGATACGAATCTTCCTCGATGTCCTCCAGCGTGCCCGCCTTCGATTTGATTTCATCGATGACGACATCCTCACCTTCGAACAAAATGCCGTCCGCGCGGCCGTCCACCGAAAAAACAAACTCTTCGTATGTCAGCTCCGTTTGCAAATAAACTTCCTTCAAGTCGGCCTCAGCGTACGTTTTTTGAACGCGTTGATGTGCCCGCGTACCTTCCGTAAGCGAGCTCGCCGCCCGAAACCGCGAATCGATGCTTCCGCTCCGGTGCACGTATTCCACGAGCGACCGGACCGATTCCCTTATCGTCGTCACATGCATCACCAAAATCATTGTACCATTAAAACATTCACTTTGAGCCGCCGGTTCCCGTCAAAACTGCCAGCTATTCAGCCTGAATGATAAACCGATTTTGTCTTACCTCGAAATAACCGTGCTCCTTGATCGAAAGGTGGATATCATACAATTTTTCCAGATAATCCTCGACCTTAAAACCGCCGGGAATTTGCCACGGAATCGCCTTCAAATAATACACGAGCGCCCCGATATCGTAAAACCGCTGCACCGGGGAATGTTTTTGAAAGTCGACAACCCGAAAGCCATGATCTTTCAGCTCATTGACGGCATATTCCAAGTTCCAATGAATGAATTCGTCGTTAAAAGGCGCCCCGAGCCGCTCATTGATGTCATGGCAATCATTTCCCCCAACTTGCTGCGTAATAAAAGTACCGCCGTCTTCCAAAACCCTTCGCACTTCTGCAGCCGAATAAGATTCGTGACGATTGATGATCAAATCAAACGGATCGTCTTCAAAAGGAAGCTTTTCATCTTCATACACTTGAAAAACCTCGACGCCAAGTGGTTCAAGCCATCCCTTCGCAATCGGAACATTCGGGGCATACCCTTCCGTCGCACAAACGCGCGCAGGCAACGGCCGCAATTTCGATAAAAATTCTCCCCCGCCGGTCCCCATGTCGAGCATGCTGTTCGCCTTTGGCAAGGAAGCACTCACGATACTGCCGTAAGACCAGGGAAGCATCCCGGACTGAACTCGGTCCGTTTCTGTCAAAAAAGAAAAATCCCAACCTGAGAACCTTTCATTCGCATCCTTCAACAAACTAAGAAACTCAACATCGTATTTCATCGCGGCCTCCTCAACAGCAATTTTTCGTAAAAAAACTAGCGCCAACACAATCAAACGGATATGTACATACGTATAATGATACAAGTTCTCGACAGGGGGGTGAACGATGGGTAATGGTTCCTGGCTGGATTTTCTCGTCCTCATACTCGCTTCCTTTCGATTGACGCATCTCGTCGTCTACGACGACATTACGGCTTTCCTGAGAAAACCGTTCTTGACAATCCATGAGGAAACGGACGAGGCGGGAAACGTGAGTGAACGCGTGGAAGTGAAAGGAAGCGGCTTGAAAAATTGGCTCGGGCGGCTGCTCGCTTGTCATTGGTGTGCGGGCGTTTGGTCGGGGGCATGCCTCGTTTTGCTTTATTGGTTCGTCCCGCAAATGTATCCGCTCCTGCTCATTCTTGCCGTGGCGGGGGCTGCCGCGATCATTGAATCACGTCTCTAACCGCCGTTCGAGGAGGTGAAGGCAAAATGAACCGGAAAGCGACGCACAGAAGCAAGGGAGGGTGCGGCTGCGGAAAGAAAAGACGAATGGTACCAGCGAGACCAAGCAAACCGCTGCGTACGATCACAAATCGGAACACGGACTAGTACGCCAAAAACGGCTTCGCGCAACAGCGGCCGTTTTTTTTTATAAAATTTTCCCTTCCAAAGGCGCTCGCCGCAAAATTTCGTCGACCGTTTCCTCTGCCGTCAGCCTCGTCGAATCCAACCAAAGCCCGCGTTTTTCCGTTTCTTCGTGAAGCACACGGTTCAACTGCTCGATCGCGAACCGCCCGTACCCGGTTTTGCCACGCCTGGCTTCACGCCTGGCAACCTCAGCGGCGTCCGGACAAAGCACTGTCAAATACAAGGGACGCGCCGAAATGAGTTGCAACATTTCATTCAACATCGGGCCGATGATGACATCTTGCAAAACGACAGAAAACCCTGCCGTAAAATACGTTTCCGCCGACGACGCCGCCAATTGATACCGCAGCCGCAGCTGCTTGAACGCCTCCGCCGACGCCTCGGCCGCCATTTCCTCCCGGCCTGAGACGATCATTTTCCGAAACACATCCCCGCGCACATGCACCGATTTCTCCAACCGCTCGGCCAGCAACTGGCCGACCGTCGATTTCCCTGACGCCATAATTCCCGTAATCAAATAGAGTGCCGGCGTATCCATCACTCGTCCTCCTTTCGAATCGCGTAAAGCGCCAATCGCCGCCCCCACTTCTCTACCGTCCGTTCAAACGTCATCCCGATTCGCTTCGCCACGCGTATCGACCGCTCATTTGCCGGCGCGATCAGCGAAACCAACCGCTCAAACCCGAGTTCCCTGAACCCGTATGCCTTACACGCGTTTGCCCCTTCCGTCGCCAACCCTTTTCCCCAATGCTCCCTCACAAACAAATAGCCGATCTCAACTTCCTGAATGCCTTCCACTTCCTGCAATACGAGCCCGACCTGGCCGGCGAATGCGCCGCTCGCTTTCCATTCGGCGCTCCATAAACCGATGCCGAACTTCCGGTAGCTCTCCAAGTTCCAGCGAATCCACCGCACCGTTTCCTCGCGATTTTTCGTTGACGGATAATGCTTCATCGCGATCGGATCTGAAAATATCCGCTGCAGCCGTTCCACGTCACCCATATGTAATTTCCGCAAGTGCATGCGTTCCGTGCTCAAAACAATGTCTTTCACACTTTCACCTCAAAATATCACGGTTGCTTTTGGCATCACTGATGGATCTTCTCTCCACGCTCCAGCATCTCCACATATTTCTCGATCCGCTTCCGCCTCGTCTCCGCCCGCTTCGCGCTCCCAACCCTGTACAGCACCGCATAGCGGTTCGCGCTGTCCAGCGTCTCAAAAAACGCCTTCGCCTTCGGCCGCGCCGCTAACGCGGCCGCCAAATCCTCCGGCACCTCCGCGCGGCTTTGCGGTGCATACGCCTGCACCCAGCGCCCGCTCGCTTTCGCCGCCTCCACCGCCGCAACGCCTGACGGCTTCATGCGCCCGGCGGCCAGCAGCTCCTCCGCTTTCACTTTGTTCACTTCCGACCAGACGCTGTCGCGTCCGCGCGGCGTGAATCGCTGCAGCCAGAGCTGCTCATCGTACGCTTTTTTCTGGCTGTCGATCCAGCCATAACAAAGCGCACTTTCCACCGCTTCCGCATACGTCACGGTCTCGACACATGAGCCTTTCTTCGCGATCTGCAGCCAAATGCCGTCGGAGACGGCATGGTTTTCCTCCAGCCAGGCCTCAAACGCCAGTTGGTCTTCGACGAGCAGCAACGGCAGTTCTTTTTTAGCCAATGTCGGTTCCCCTCCTATAAGCATCCGCGAGCTTGTATAATTCAGCAATATCCTGGCGGTCCTCGGCTTCAAACCGGCGCACCGCCTCATCGAGCCTCACCTTTTCCACCGCAATGACTTGCTCGCCGTCTTCAGGATTCGACGGCTCCGCAACAAGATCTACCTCACCAACTCCAACTAGGCGTACAAAATGGGGATGAGGGATATGCGGTTTATAAGGTTGATCCGCGGTTGACGTACAATCGAATTGGCCAATCAGCTCGAAAGATTTCAACTCGCCGCCAGTTCCTCCATCATTTCCCGACGAAGCGTCTCACGATAATGCTCCCCTGCCTCAAGCGTTCCGCCCGGCAGCTCCCCATCGCCATCTGCGATTTGGAACACAACGTAATCCTCACCGGAATACGGGATGATGCTTACATTGCTGACAATTTGCTCGTCAATCGAAGCATCTTCGCGCAACAAACGAAACCTGGCTTGCACGACACCCCACTTCACTACTGTAGACAATGCCGGATACCCTTTTTCCCAGAACGGTTCCCGCCCCCTCATTCGCTCACTCCTCTTACATCTGCTCCCTCATCATCCGCGCCAGCGCCAGCGCATCCTCGCTTCCGATCTTCTCCAGCTCGTGTGCGACCCGCTCACGCCGCTCTTTCGGATGGTTTTGGTTCAATTTCCATTTGCCTTCGAGTTCATCGATGCGGAGTCGAAAACCGACAACGCCGCCAAGCATCCGCTCAATGTAACGTTCGTTCGTCTCATCGATGTGGTACGCGCTTTCCGGGGATTCATAAAACGAAACCATCCGATTCATGATCTCCATCATCTCTTCCGTATCCGAAACGCGCTCCAAACGCCCGCGCACATGCACCGTCACGTAGTCCCATGTCGGTACAGACCGATTCGTTTCGTACCAAGAGGACGAAACATAATGATGCGGCCCTTGAAAGACGGCTAACACCTCTTGATCCCAAATGTCCCGCCATTGCGGATTCGCCTTGGCAAAATGCGCAAGCAAGCAGCCGCTCTCGCGATCGACGAGAAACGGCAAATGCGTCGCCTCCGGGCGCCCGTCATGGTTGGAAAACAATACCCCGAAACTATGCTCCTCAATAAACGACAAAAGAACGTCCTCATCCGCCACTTTGAAATGCCTCGGCAAGTACATGCGTAACCTCTTTCCCCTAAATTTGTACCCCATATTTTTGGTTCATTTTTTTTATAATCGAACCATGTCATCCGGCGTAATCAAGTCAGTATCGATCGGCACATAACCGAGCTGCCGCCCGATTTGCACGATTTGCCCCTTATGATGAAACTCGTGCGTGATCGTCTGCGTGAACAACCAGAGCACCGAGAGCACTTCAGGAACCTCATGCCCCGGCAGCGGACGACGCAACAATTCACCCGGCCGATCCCCGAATGTTTTCAAAAACGTTTCGACGAGCGCGTCCACCTCCTTGAACAAAGCTTTCATTTCCGGCAAACCGGCAATCTCTTCCCCTTTGACGACAGGGGCGTCCCATTCCAGCGCGTATCTCCCCAGCCACGCCTGGTAACAACCGGCGATGTGCGCATGCAAGTTTCGAATCGACCCCCAGCCGACCTGTTCGAGCTCCTTAACGTAATCTTCCGGCGAAATGCGTTCACAGTACAAGAAAAGCCGTTCCCGCGTCTGACGAATCAAGTCATATTGACTATTCAACACCGACATTGGTCATCCCTCCTAGTAAGTTCAGTCTATTACAAAAAATCGCAGAAGAAAAAAGAAATCCGCCCTTGAGCGGAAAAATCACTCAAGGACGGCACGTTCACGGCCTTCGACCGCGGGCCAGTTGGACAATCAACACGATGAGAGCGATCACGAGCAACAAGTGAATGAGCCCGCCGCCGATGTGAATCGTAAACCCAAACAACCATAAGATAATAAGGACAATAATGATAAACCAGAGCATCACTTTCCTCCTCGAGGTATGGCGTATTGCCTATAAAATACCCGAAATTCCGGGAACGAAACCTGGTTAGGATTAGGTAAAATTGACGCCGCAATCACCGACGGCTACCCGAGGTACTCCGCATCAAGCGCCCGCTCCGCGGCCTTGTTTTGCTCCCTCCGTACAGCATACGCTTGCGCGTTCCTCCTAGAACTGACGACCTTGGCGAGCTT